>JAYUHT010000047.1:0-7265 GCA_043766725.1 Burkholderiales bacterium
CGCCGCGGCGGCTTCGGCCGCAGCGGCGCGCGGCCGCCCAGCCAGCGTGATGAGCGCCACGTTGCAGCGCCCCGCCGCAATGGCCGCCGCGGCATGCGCCACATGCAGGATGGGTGCGCTGCCGCCGCACTCGGTGCTGTCGATGTGGCGCAGCTTCAACCCGAGGTATTCGGCCACCGTGGCCGTGCCCAGGCCCGGTGCGTCGCCGGCGCAGAAGTAGGCGTCAATATCGTCGCGGCCCAGGCCCGCATCGGCCAACGCGCCGCGCGCCACATCGGCATGCAGGCGCAGCACAGACAGGCCATCGGCTTTGCGCGTGGGGTGTTCGTAGGCGCCGACGATGGCGGCTGTGCCGTTGAGCGACATGTTTGGTTCCCTATTGCGGCGTGAAACCACTGGCCTTGATGACCGGGCCCCAATGGTCCAGCTCGCTCTTGATCATCTGTTCCATTTCCGCCGCGGGCCGGAAGTCGGCATGCATCACGCGGTTGGCGAGCAGCTCTTTCAGTTCAGCCTGCGCCAACATCTTCTTCAATGCGGCTTCAATGCGTTCGGTCTCAGTGCGCGGCGCCTTGGCGTTGGCCCACAGGCCGATCCAGCCGTCGCCGCCGCCGGTGTCGAAACCTTGCTCAACGAAGGTGGGCACGTCGGGCATCAGGGGTGAGCGCTTGGCGCCCAGCACGCCCAGTGCCTTGGCCTTGCCGGCGCGTACTTGCTGGATGAAGTCACCCGCCACCATCATGCCCGCGGGCAACTGGCCGCCCACCAGTTCAATCATCAACGGCCCGTTGCCGCGGTAGGGCACCACTTCGAGCTTGGCGCCACCGATCTTGGCGAACTGCAAAACATTGAAGTGCGTGTCACCACCCATGCCGGCCGTGCCCACGTTGCCCTGCGCCGGGTTGGCCTTGGCCCAGGCGATGTATTCCTTCAGGTTGGCCACCGGCACACTGGCGTTCACCGCCATGCCCATGGGGTAGGTGGTCACCACGGCCACCGGCTTCAAATCAAGCAACAGGTCGTAGCGCAACACCGAGGCCGGGTACATGAGGTGCTGGAACACGCCGCTGGCGTTGGGCGCGACGAGGTAGGTGCTGCCATCTGCCGTGGCGTTCTTCAGCGCCTCGGCCGCCAGGCGCCCGCCGATGCCGGGCTTGTTCTCAACGATCACGGTTTGGCCCAGGTCTTTTTGCAGCCGCTCGGCCACCACGCGGGCCACGGTGTCGCTGGCGCCGCCGGGCGGAAAGCCCACCAGCAGCTTGATGGGGCCGCTTTGCGCATAGGCGCCGAGCGTGACGCAAGCCAAGGCACCGGCGATGAGGTGGCGGCGATTCAGGCAGAAAAGGCTCATGCGAAGGCTCCTTGCGGGGTGGGCAGTGCGGTGGCAAAGCGTTGCAGGTGGTGGGCCGCATCGCCAAAGAGCTGGCCGATGCACAGCAGGCGTTTGGCATAGTGGCTGGCGCGGCAATCGTCAGTCATGCCCATGGCGCCATGCAGTTGTACCGCAGCCAGCGCGCAACGCCGGCCGCGCTGGGCGGCCAGAGTCTTGGCGGCGCTGACATAACGTTTGATTTGAGCCGGCGCGCCGGCATCGAGCGCCATGGCCGCCAGGCAGGCCATCGAAAGCATCTCTTCCAGCGCCATGCCCATTTCGGCCACCTGGTGTTGCAAGGCCTGGAAGCGCGCCAGCGGCTGGCCGAACTGCTGGCGCGTGCGCAGGTGTTCGCAGGTGATTTCGAGCAAGGCCTGCAAGGCGCCGGCGGCTTCGGCGCACAGCGCGGCCGTTGCAGCATCGGTGGCGGCTGCGATGGCGGGCCAGGCCTGGCCGGCGCGGCCGATCAATGCGCTGGCGGGCAGGTGCACAGCGCGCAGATCGAGTTGCGCCGCACCGCGGCCATCGAACAGCGGCGTGGTTCTGACGTGCAGGCCCGGCGTGCCGGCAGGCACGGCGAACAGGCTCAGGCCGGCTTGATCGCAACGTTCGCCGGCACTGCGCGCGACGACGATGAAGACGTCGGCCTGTGCACCGCCCAGTACCAAAGTCTTGCCGCCACTGAGTTGCCAGCCGCCCAATGGCAGGCCCAAAGCACGGGTTTGCACATCCGCCAGCGCGTGGCGCGCCTCTGCTTCCTGGCAGGCCAGGGCGACTTGCATGTCACCGCTGGCTAACCTGAGCAGCCAGGCTGCGTTGTCCACTTCAGCCAGCAGCTTGGGCACCAGCACCGCATTGGGCAGCCAGTTGCCAGCGTGCAGCGCCCGGCCCAGTTCATGCGCCACGAGCATGGCCTCTACAGCGCCCAGGCCGGCGCCGCCGTGTTCAGCAGGCAGGCTCAGACCCAGCACGCCCAGCGCGGCCAGCGCGCGGTGGCGCTGTTGGGCCAGCGCCGCGGGCTCGGCGTTGCCGCGTGTGGGCGCTGGGTATTCGGCATCACAGAAGCGCCGAACGGCTTCACGCAGCGCGAGTTGTTCGGGGTTGAGGCTGAAGTCCAAGCTCAACCCGCAAGCAGGCTCGCGCCGATGAGGTTGCGCTGCACCTCGTTGCTGCCGCCATACAGCGAGAGCTTGCGTGAATCGAGCAGGTTGGCGGCCACGGCGGTGGTGTCCGCTGCATCCATCTGTGTTTGCAGGTCATCGCCCAGCAAGGCCTGTTCATCGAAGGGCAGGGCCCGCGCGCCGGCGATGTCGAACAGCGTCTCGTAGATGGCTTGGCGCAACTCGGTGCCGCGCACTTTCAGCATCGACGCCTGCACGGGCACGCTCAGGCCTTGCCAACCTTCGCACAGCAGACGCAAGGCGGTGCTTTCAAGCGCGATCAGTTCCACCTCGTGCTGAGCCAGGCGCGAGTGCACCAGCGCATCGCTGGCCAAACCCAGCTCCTGCGCCAGCTTGCGCGCACGCGCCAACTGTTGCTTGCACGAGGCGATGCCGGCAATGCCGGTGCGTTCATGGCCGAGCAGGTACTTGGCGCAGTCCCAGCCTCGGTGCAGCTCACCCACCAGGTTCTCGCGCGGCACGCGCACGTCATCCAGAAACACCTCGTTCAAATCGCTGCCACCTTCAAGCATGCGAATCGGCCGCACACGCACGCCGGGGCTGGCCAGGTCGATGAGCAGGAACGAGATGCCCTGCTGCGGCTTGGCCGCACCATGGTCGGTGCGCACCAGGGCGAACATCATCGAGCACCACTGCGCGTAAGAGATCCACAGCTTGTGGCCGGTCACGGTGAAGTGGCTGCCGTCACCCGTTAGCACGGCGCGGGTCTGCAGCGCGGCCAGGTCAGAGCCGGCGCCAGGCTCTGAAAACCCCTGCGCCCACCAAGTGTTGCTGGCGCGGATGTCGGGCAGGTATTGCGCCTTTTGTGTCAGCGTGCCGAACTTGATGAGCACCGGCGCCAGCATTTGCACGCCGCTGGCGATGATGCGCGGCGCGCCGCCGAGCAGCGTTTCTTCATCGAAGATGTAGCGCTGCACCGCGTTCCAGCCCGGCCCGCCGTTTTCCACCGGCCAGTTGGGTGTGAGCCAGCCGCGTTCCTCAAGGATGCGAAACCAGCACACATAGTCGGCCTTCTCCAGGCGCAAGCCGGCTTCCACCTTGTGCTTGATGTCCAGCGGCAGCCGTTCGCGCACGAAGGCGCGCACTTGTTGGCGCAAGGTTTCATCGGCCGCTGAAAACATCAGGTTCAAGCCGGCACCTCGGGGCTTGCACCATCCGACACCAGCAAGGCATCGAGTGCCAGCACGCCATCGGGCCGCGCCACCAGTGGGTTGATGTCGATTTCGCGGATCGCCGGGTTGGCGCGCATTTGCGCCGCCACCTGAGCCACCACGCGCGCGACGGCGGCCACATCGACCGCGGCCGAGCCGCGCAGGCCGGCCAGCAGCGGCGCGGCTTTCAACGACATCAAGGCCTCCACGATGTCGGCTTCGATCAAATCAGCCGCCAGCAGGCGCACATCCTTCAGCACTTCAATCCACACGCCGCCCAGGCCGATGAGCAACACCGGGCCCCAGGCCGCGTCGCGCCGGGCGCCCAGCACCAGCTCCACGCCAGCGGCGCCCATGGCTTCAACCAGCACGCCGTCGAGCACCAAACCAGCGCGGTGATGTGAAACGTTAGCGTGCAGGGTGGCCCAGCCGGCGCGCAGCGCAGCCTCGTCGCTCAGGTTCACCAGCACGCCGCCCACATCGCTCTTGTGCGGCAGTTCGCTGGCCTGGGCTTTCAGCACCACGGGGTAGCCGATGTGCTGGGCAATGCGCAGCGCAGCAGCCAGGCCTTGCGCCAGGGCGCCGCGCGGCACCGGCACGCCCAGCGCCTGCAACCACTGCTTGCCCTGGTATTCCGCAAAGATGCCATTGGGCGGCACCGGGCCAGGCAGCGGCAGGGCGGGCCCCGCTGCGGTGGCGCCACGCTGCACCCGCTGCAAGGCCGCGCTGTAGGCCGCCACATGCCTCAGCGCGCGCAAGGCACGCTCGCCCGAGCGGAACAGCGGCACGCCGCTGGCGCGGATGGCGTCCAAGAAGAAAGGCTCGATGGGCGAAGCGTCGCCGGTGAGCACCAGCACCGCCGGTTTGGTGCTGGCGGCCAGCGCGGGCACGATGTGAGCGGCCTTGTCGTGCTGCGCCACCAGCGGGCCCACGGGGATGCTCAGCACCAGGTTGCCCACGCCTTCGTCGCTCAACAGCGTGTGAACCAGTTCGCCCAACAGGCCGGGCTGGCGCACACCGATGGTGGTGTAGTCGAGCGGGTTCTCGGCCACGGCATACGCGGGAAGCTTGGCCTTCAATGCAGCCACGCTGGCTTCGCTCAGAGCCGGCAGGGCCAGGCCGATCTCGTCGCAAAAATCGAGCGCCAGGTTCTTCAGCGCGCCCGAGCCGGTCATGAACGCCGTGCCGCCGGCGCCGGGTTGCGGGTGGCGCAGCAAGATGGCAGTGGTGTCGAACAACTCGTCGATGCTGCCCACTTGCACCACGGCCTGGCGTTGCAGCAAGGTGCTGGCCACGGCATGGTCAGCCGTCATGGCGCCGGTGTGCGACGCCGCGGCTTGCTGCGCGCGGGCGCTGCGCCCGGGCATGAGCAGCACGATGGGCTTGCCGGCGGCACGCGCTTGCTGCGCCAACTTCAAAAACAACTGCGGCACACGAAGTTGCTCGGCATACACGGCGATGACGCGGGTTTGCGCGTCGGCAACGAAGTGGGCCAGCGCGTCTTCAATGCGCACGCCGGCTTCGTTGCCGGTGGAAAGGGCGGCTAGAACGGGCAAGCCGCGGCTGATGAACGCATCGCGCATGTTGGCCGCCATGGCACCGCTTTGTGCCAGCACGGCGATGCCGGCCCGCTCTTCGCGCGGCGCAGGCTGCAGCGGCTCGAAGGTGAGCGCCACGCCGGCGGCATAGTTGGCGAAACCCATGCAGTTGGGCCCCAGCAACAAGATGCCGGCGGCGCGCGCTGCCGCGGCCAGTTGTTCTTGCCGCGCCAGGCCTTCGGCGCCCGCTTCGGCGTAGCCCGAAGCGAACAACACCGCGGCATGACAGCGCCGCACGGCCAGCTCGTGCAGGGCTTGCGGCACACCGGCTTCGGGAATGGCCAGCACGGCCACGTCCACCTCTTCAGGCAAGGCCAGGGGGCCGGCCACGCAAGGGCGGCCGTTCAGCTCGGCGCTGCTGCGGCTGACCAGATGAATGGCGCCATCAAAGCCAAAGCGCTCCAGGTTGCCGAGCACGAAGCCGCCGAACGAACGTGCGTCGGCCGAGGCGCCGACGATGGCCACCGAGCGCGGGCTGAGCAGCCGCGCCAGAGGCTGGGGTGATTCGGGTGAAGGGGCCGGTGGCATCGTCATGACGTCTCAGTCTGGCATGCCAGAATGCCCTGAACGAGGCGCAGCAAAAAAAAGCCTTCAAGAAAACCTGGAGAGCGGACGTGCGTTCAGGCCGCCATCGCGGAGCAATCATGACCAAGCGACCACGTTCCCTGCACGTTCCTAACGTTGGACACAAGGCACCCATTCCCCTGGGCGCGCGCGTGGGCAACATCATTTGTTCTTCCGGCATCGCCGGCAAAGACCCGGCCACCGGCGCGCTGCCGGCTGATGCTGCCGAGCAAGCGCGCAACGCCTTCATCAACCTGGCCGCGCTGTTGGCCGCGGGCGGTGCGGGCATGGCTGATGTGGTGAAGCTGGCCGTGACGCTGGGCGACGAAGCCGCCCGTGACGCCGTGAACGCGCAATGGCTCAATTACTTTCCCAACCCTGATGACCGGCCAGCGCGGCACATCACCGTGCAGCCTTTGCAGCATGGCATGTGTTTGCAGCTAGAGGTGCTGGCCGTGGTGCAGGGCGATTGACGCTCGCGAGGTGATGCCATGGCCATGACCCGCGAAGACAACGAGCTGCTCACCCGCGTGCAAGGTGCCGCCCCCATGGGCGCCATGCTGCGCCAGCACTACTGGATACCGGCCATACCCGCCGCCAAGCTCGAAGCCGGCGGCCGGCCCTATCGCGTGCGCTTGCTGGGCACCGATCTGGTGGCGTTCCGTTCGCCCGACGGCACGCTGGGCATCGTGGACGAACGCTGCCCGCACCGGCGCGCCTCCTTGGCGCTGGCCAAGAATGAAGAAGGGGGCCTGCGCTGCCTGTACCACGCCTGGAAGATCAACCCGGCGGGCGAAGTGATCCAGGCGCCTAACCATTCAGGTGAACAGCTGGCATTTTGCAGGAACGTGAAGGTGAACCGCTACCAGGCGGTGGAACGTGGCGGCATCGTCTGGGCCTGGCTGGGGCAGGGCAGCGCACCGCGTTTTCCTGAGCTGCCTTTTGTCGATCTGCCCGAACACCAGCGCAGCGTGACCTGCGTGGAGGTGCCCACCAACTGGGTGCAGGCGGTGGAGGCGTCGATGGATTCATCGCACGTGGGCGTGCTGCACGAAAGCACCACGCAGATCAATTCGGGCAGCAGCAGCGAACGCATGCTCATGACCAAGGCCTTGGCGCCGAAGCTCGAATTCGAAGACCGGCCCTATGGCTACCGCTACGCCGCACTGCGCGCGCTGCCCGACCAGCAGGTGTATGCGCGCGTCAACAACTTCATCATGCCTTGGTATGGCCTCATTTGTGCGCCGCATGCTGGCGGGCCGAGTTCGCTTTTTTTCAGCACGCCGGTTGATGACGTGACGCACCGCGCCTGGTTCGTTCACTTCAACCCCGGAGCGCCACTGGGCATGACGCTCATGTCAGCCGCCACCGATGTGTGGAACTTCCCGCCCTTGCCGCC
>JAYUHT010000048.1:0-7265 GCA_043766725.1 Burkholderiales bacterium
CGGTGCGCCAGCCCTGGTACCCGGTGCAGGAACGCTATGGGCTGATCTTTGCCTACCTCGGCCCGCCGCAGAAAAAGCCCTTGCTGCCGCGCTACGACGTGTTCGAAGGCCTGGGCCAGGATGAGCAGCTTTTCACTGATGACCACAACATCGGCAGCGGCCGCTACGTCGACGGCGTGGTGCCGATGAACTGGCTGCAGCACGTGGAAAACATCCACGACTACGGCCACTTCATGTGGCTGCACTACTTTCACAGCGGGCCGCAATTCGGCTCGCGCTATGGCGAGTTGGACAAGCTCGATTTCCAGCCCTGGGAACGCATGCGCAACCTGAGCTGGCGCCACACAGAACATGGCGTGCTCAGCGACCGGCAGCAGCGCCTGCCCGATGGCCGCTTGTTGCGCACGCTGGTTGAAACCTTGGTACCCGGTGTGCGCGGCGTGCCCAACCCCTTTGGCGGCGCCGGGCGCATTGACAACCTGGGCTTCGTGCTGCCGGTCGATGACACGCACCTGCGCATCTTCAACGTGTTGCGCGGGCGCGAAGACACCTTCTTCCAGCAACTGCGCAACTCGCGCGGTGAGCGCGAACGCCGCGCTGTGGCCGACCCTTTGTTTGCACAAAAATTCCCCGGCGACTGGGAAGCCCAAGGCAGCCAGGGGCCGATCACCTTGCACTCTGAGGAACACCTGGCCACGAGTGACCGCGGCGTGGTGATGCTGCGCCGCCAATTCAAGGCCCAGGTGGAGCGCGTGCGTGCCGGGCAAGACCCGATCGGCGTGGCCTACGAGCCGGGGAGCGAACTCGTGCGGCTTGAAGCCGGGCAGTTTTTTGTTGCTGCCTGAGCCGGGCATGGCCGCAACCAGTGCCAGCTCATATCAAACGTTAATTCAGAACGACGCATGATTTACATGATGCTCGGTTGAGCACCTGATCGAGCCCCACGGGCCGCGCGGGGGCGCGTGGTGCACGCTGGTGGTGCGGGGGCGCACGCATCGGCTTGTCATGCGCGCAGCACCCCCACAAGGGTGACGCCGTCACCCCTAACATCCCGTTCAATCTCCCTAGCTTGCGCCTTGCGGGCTGCGGGCGTGCGGCCTACGCTTGGCTGCTGTGTGCAACCCACACCGTTGCGCATTTGTTCAGCACCCAGGAGTGATGTCATGAGCCAGTCAAAGTCTAAGAAGCCCGCTGACCGCGGCCTGCCGCTTGAAGTGCGGGCCAGTTTCAGCGAGCGGCCCACCGGGTTGCAAAGCGTGGTGGCGTATGCGTTCAGCCAGGGCGGTGCCTTGCTCGACATGCAGGCCCTCGACAAGGAAGGCCGCGCCACGCTCACACTGCCCGTAGGCAAAGAGGCGCAAGCCGTGCGCGTGGTGTTCGGCCCAGAGGTGGAAAAAGACCTGCTCGACCCCGGCGAACTGTTGCGCCGCGGTGGCCTGGATCGCCACATCGCCGTGCGCCCGAACATGGAGAGGCTGCCGCCGCTGTTGGTGGCCATCGGGCCCGACATCTCCAGCCGCTGGGTTGGCCGCCTGTGCACCGTGAACGGCACGCTGCTCAAGAGCGTGGTCAGCGGCGGCGTCACGCTGCGCCTGCCGGTGTGCAACGCGGCGGTCGACATCTACGAAGTCGACCCCTGGCCGCTGATCCTCGTCAAGCTGCCTGAGCTCGACATTGACCGCTTGCGCGACATCATCGACGGGCCGTGGCCGCCGGTGCGCTGGCCGATTCCGCCGCGCCCGCCCGAGCCTTTCATCGGTGACCTGACGTTCGACCCGCGCATCAACCCAGCGGCTCGCGTCGGCCTGAACCCGCAGCCGCTGCCGCCGCGCGAGTCGGCCGCGATGAGCCTGAACCCTGGCGTCATACGCGGCTTCAACCCGCAACCCGACCCGCCTCGGTTTGCCGTGCGCAGCGCCGGCTGGCCGGCTGAGCTGCAACTCGCGGCGCGTGCCTCACGCCCGGTGTTCGAACGCGCCCTGGTGGCCAACCTCGACCTGCTGCGCCCCATCTTGTGTTGGCTGTTCCCGATGCGCGTGCGCAAGACCAAGCTGATGACGGTGATGACCGACGATTGCGGCCACTTCCACGCCGTGATCTGGCGCTCGATCTTCAACTTCGACCAACCCGATCTCTACTTCATCGCGCGCCAGCGCGTCTGGCCGTTCTTCTGGGTCACCATCTACGAGCCCACGCCGGTGGCCTGCCACACCTGGTGGAACTACGTTTGTGGCACCGAGGTCACGCTCATCACCACGCACCCTGCGGCGCATGCCTGCGCGCCGTGCCCGCCGGTCATCGCACCCAACAACTGGGTGCTGTTCATGGCCGTGGGCAACACCTCGGTGTGGCGCATCCACGGCGCGAACGACAGCACCAAGGTCGGTGCGCCAGGCCATGACGCTGCGCTGCGCGGCTTGCTCGACGACGCCGCGCCCTGGGGCGGCAGCCTGCGCCCGCGCCTGGAGTTCGACAACTCCTTGCGCAGCGACCTGGGCCTGCGCTACTACCGCGTTTCATGCAAGCGCGCCAGCGAAGACGAAACGCAGTGGCGCCCCAACATCGAGGCCATCAACCGCCACTACACGCACGAAGTCGGCGGCGACCTGATCGTGGAGCAGTACCCGTTGGGTCCGAACACCGTGGGCACGCAGCCGCACCTGTGTGAAATTCCGCCGGCCTTGCCGCCGGAAGGCCAATGGTCCTTGCCCAACGTGGTGTTCGACACGCAAAGCGCCGTGCTGCCCACCGCCACTTTCGCCCCCGGGCATGGCTTCGATGACGGCGGCACGCCGGTGGGAGTGGACGAAGGCGGCCTGTGGCAGATCAAGGTCGAGCTGTTCGATGCCGCGGGCAACCTGGTCGACCCCGAAGCGCTGGGCATCAAGTGGCGCGTGCCGGCCACGGGTGATTTGACCGGCACCATCCAAACCCGCGACGCGGCCGCGTTAGGCCTGGTGGACGCCGCGCTCAACCGCATGCTGCTGCCGGTGCGCCTGGACAACAACCCGACCCTGGCGCGCATCGATGCGCCTGCCGTGGGCGGCGCCACGGCGGCCGATGAATGCGGCGTGATGAACTACGCCGCCCTGGCCCAGCCGGTGACCGTGCCGTTCCTGGCCTTGCAACGCAACCGCTTTGCCACGTATTCGTTCTACGTGCAGCGCGGCGCGGTCAGCCCGGCTGAGTACAGCCTGGGTGGCACGGCGGCGGTGAACGCGGCGGGCATGCCGGCGGCGTTGCCGCCCTCACCCCCGGCTGATGCGCCGCCCACGGTGGGTTCGCTGCTCGATGCCTGCACCCTGGCTGGCTTTACTGAACAGTTGTACGTGGCGCACATGGCCACCGACGGCTGGTCGCGGCAAAGCCAGTACGACAGCCCGGCGGTGCGGGCGTTTGTGCTGGCACCGATCCTGAGTTGAGGCAACGGCCGATTTTCGGCGCCAGACGTCGTAGTCAGCCGGTGTGCGGCGCTGCAACGCGTCGTCGATGCCTGGTTGGCTACCGCAACCAGACCGTTGTGAATCCCATCACACGGTCTGGTTCCGCGGCTGAGGACGCTGGCGCGGCTAAGGCGCATTGCCCTCGCGGCTTATTAGCGCCGCCGCTCGTTCAGCTCTTGCGACGCCGCGCGACGAAGCCCACCACGCCCAAACCGGCGATCATCAGCGCGTAGGTTTCGGGCTCGGGGATCGGCGGCGGCACCGCGCCCAGGTTGGTCACGAAGAACGTCTCCTGGCCGCCAGTCGCGTTCAGAACGACCGCGCTCAAGCCGATCCGGTTGGCACCGACCACGAAGGAGTTGGCTGCGGCGGTCTGAGCGGCGTCGAGCGCAAACAGGAATCCTGAATTGCCGGTTCCCGTGAAGGTATTCGTCAAGCTACAGGTGGGATTACCGGGGCAGTTCACCAAGCCGGAAGTGAAGACCGAAGTACCGGTCGGGGTGAAGATGCTCAGTGACATGCCCGACAAATTCACGGCGGCGTCGTTGCCAGGCTCGGCCGCGTTGAAGACGATGCCGATTTGCGACGCATTGGTGATGCCCAGCTGGCTGAAGGTAAACGTGCTGTTCTGCGCCTGGGTGTTGCCGGTAAGCACATCGGCCGAACCATTCCATGAAACCGAACCGGATTCGCTGGTGGTGCTGCCGGGGCTCTGCAACGTCAGCAAGGTCGACACCGTGCCCAAGCCAGTGCCGCCGATGGGTGTTTGCGACTGCAGCACCAACATGGCTGACGCCGGCGCGGCCACCAGGCCGCAGGCAAGTGCTGCCGCAGAGGCGGCCAACTTGAGACTAGAAAACGTCATTGATACTCTCCTTGTGAGGTTGGCGCACACCTACTGTTCGCCTGAAGCGAATCTATTGTGGTCGTGACGTATTTGCTCCCCCCATTCGCGGGGTCGCCGTCAAATATTGAAAATGTCCTACGCCCGGACCAGCCTTCGTCCTACAGCGCCGAGCGGTTGGGTGGCAAGTGGCTGCCGATCTCGCCTGTTCTGCGCGTGAACATGGGCTGGCTGTCATCGCCACGGTCAGAAGCACCGAGTTCAATAGGTCAAGCGCGCGTAGTCGGTTTTCTGCGCCGCCGCGCGCGCTTGGCCCAGGGTGCGGATGCCCTGGGCGTGCAGCAACTCGATCAGTTTCAAGAACACCTCGGCCGCCACCAGCGCATCGCCCAGGGCCGTGTGCCGCCCCAGCAACGGCACGCCCAGGCGCTGCGCAATGGCCTCCAGGCTGTGCGCGCTGTGGTGGCGGTGCGCCACGGCCGAAAGCAGCAGGGTGTCGAGCACCGGCTGCTCGAAACGGCAGCCGGTGCTGGCTTCCTTCAGGTGCAAGAAGCGCATGTCGAAGGCGGCGTTGTGGGCCACCAGCACGGTGTCCTGTGCAAAGGCGTGAAAGGCCGGCAGCACCTGGGCCAGGGTCGGCTGGCCCAGCAGCATCAGCGGCGTGATGCCGTGGATGGCGATGCCCGCGCCGGGCAGGCTGCGCTGAGGGTCCACCAATTGCTCGAAGCGCTCGTTGCGCAAGAGGCGCCCGTTGACGATGCGCACGGCGCCGATCTGGATGATCTCGTCGCCCTGCGACGGGTTCAGGCCGGTGGTTTCGGTGTCGAAGACGGTGAAGCTCAGGCTGCTCAAGGCCTGGTCGTCCCAGGCACTGCGCGGGCCGGTGCGGGCGAACAAGTCGAAGTCGTACACCGCGCCGGGGGGGTCGTCTGCCATGGCGGGCGGTGCGGCCGGTGCCGGCGCGGCGGCCAGGGGCAGCAGCAGGCACAGCCGCCGTTCACCGTCGGCCTGCGCCAGCCAGCATTCGCCGCCGTGGCGCAACGCCAACTCGTTCAGCGTCAGCGCCGCGCCGCCGGCGCCAAGGGGTTCGTTTTGCCAGGCGCTGGCCCGTTTTGCATCGGGCGCCGGGCCGTGCCAGGCCAGTTCAAGCTGGGCGTGGCGGCCGCTGACGCCCAGGCGCAGTTCAAGGTCCGACACCGCCGCTTCCCGTGCCAGCCGCGCCGCCAACAGGCTCAGGGCCTGGATCAGCGAGAAGCTGTCCACCTTCAGCCACACGCCGGCCGCCACGCTGCCGGTTTTCACGGCCGCGCCACCCTGGGCCTGGATGCGCCGGCTCAAGGCGGCCAGCAGTTGCGTGGCCGGCATGTCGTGCAGCGGCCAGCGCGGTTGCAGGGCGGGCCCGCTGCGCTGCGCCACCTGGGTGACGCGCTCGCCCAGGCGGCCCACTTCCTCGCGCACCACGCCCTGAAAGCGCTCACGCTGGCTGGCACCCAGGTCGGGGTACGCCAGCATCTCCAGCGCCGCCTGCACGGTGCCCAGCGCGGCGCGGCTGCCTTCGATCAGCTCCTGCAACAACTGGTCGCGCTGCGTGTCCTGGTCGAACTCGGCGCTGATGTCTTGCAGCATCAGCACGTAGCCGCTCATGAGCAAATGTGGCTCTGCCACTTTGCTCATCCCCCCCGGGGGGCAGGCTGGGCGCAGCCCGGCCTCGGGGGCACTTACGACCGCGGTTTGTTCTGTGTGGGCAGCCGCCTCACGCACCGCGGCCAGCTGCACGCGCCACAGCGCACCGTTGGCCGTGGCGGTGATGAACTGCGTGCCCGGCCGGGCTTCACCGGCACCCAAGCGCGCGGCCACGTCTTGCACCGCATGTTCGATTTGAGCGGCGTCGAGCACGCTGTGGATGCTGCGTGCCAGGCCGAGCGATTCGGCTCCGCCCACGCTGGGCGCCGCGCCGCGAAACAGCGCACGCGCCTGCTCGTTGTAGAGCAGCACGATGCCATCGAGGTTGCACACCACCACGGCCTGGCTCAGCTCGCTCATCAGCGCGGCCAGGCGCTGGCGTTCTTGCTCGATGCTGCGCGCGCCCTCAGTCACCTGGCGTTGCACCTCGGCGCGGGCAGCGTCGCGCTGCGCGGCGAGGTCGTCTTGCGCGCTGGCCAGCAAGGCGGCATGGCGTTCGAGCAGCCAGCGCACCAGCACCGCCAAAGCCGCGCTGGCGGCCACCCAGCACACCAGCGCAATGGCCAAGCGCGGCGCCAGCAGCGTGGCCAGGCTGGCGCGTTCATCGCCTGCCAGCGTGGCCCACAGCAGGCCGGCCGTGGCCAGCAGCCACAGCCCCAGCGCCACGGCGGGCGCGGCCATGGCCAGGGCCTGGCGCTGCGCGGCCGTCAGCGTTTTCATGCCGCTTCGCCGGCCAGCAGCGCGCGCACACGCGCCACCAGTTCGCGGGTGGAGAAGGGCTTGGTCAGATAGGCGTTGGCGCCCAGGCCCAGGCCCTTGGCAGCGTCGGTGTCGCGGCCCTTGGCGCTGAGCAGCAAGATCGGCATGCTGTGCAGGGCCGGGTCGGCGCGCAAGGCCTGGCACACGTCAAAGCCGGTCATGCCCGGCATCATCACGTCCAGCACCAGCAGCGCCGGGCGTTCGCTTTGCGCCAGGGCCAGGGCCTGCAAGCCGTCGCGCGCGACGAGCACCTCGAAGCCTTCGCGCTGCAAAAGGTATTCAAGCGAAATGACGATGTTGGGTTCGTCATCAGCGATCAGGATTTTCTGGGTCATGGTGTGGCTCCTGAAGGCCTGTGAAGATATGAATCGCATCCGCGTGTGGCCCCAGAACGGGCCCAATCTAGGCGCAAAGCGCAGCCGGGTTGGTTACCCGGCAAGCATTTGCAACGACGAGCGGACGCCTTTTGACGTGATGAGCGGGCATGAGCGAAGGCCTCTCAGCCTCCTACTGCCAGGAGCCGATGTCGGCGTTCT
>JAYUHT010000049.1:0-7239 GCA_043766725.1 Burkholderiales bacterium
GGCCGCGCTGGCGCCGTGGCTGGGCGTGGCGGGCATGGGTGCGGCCAGCGCGCTGTTGGCCGCGCTGTTGGCCGCGGCCATGGCGCGGCGCGCCTGGGACCCATTGGTCGCGGCGTTGCTGCCGCTGGGCGCGCTGGCGCTGATGGGTCCGGGGCAGCACACGGTGGCAGCGGGCAGTTTCACGGCCAGCCTGCTGCAAACCAATGTGGCGCAAGACGAGAAATTCGCCTTCGAGCGCCTGCCCGCGGCGCTGCAAGCCGTGGCCGAGCAATTGCTGGCGGCCCGGGCCGATTTGGTCGTCACCCCCGAAACGGCGGTGCCGTTGTTGCCCGATCAGCTTGAAGAAGTCATGCCGGGCTACTGGGAAGGCCTGCGCGCCCACTTCACCGCCGGCGGGCGCGCGGCCTTGGTCGGCGTGCCGCTGGGCGACGCCACCAGCGGCTACACCAATTCG
The DNA here is from genome assembly GCA_043766725.1 of Burkholderiales bacterium. Lineage (GTDB taxonomy): Bacteria > Pseudomonadota > Gammaproteobacteria > Burkholderiales > Burkholderiaceae_C > Rubrivivax. Next base: position 455 of record JAYUHT010000049.1, read on the forward strand.
GTGCTCGGACTGGGCGGCGCGGCGCCGTACCGCTATGACAAGACGCACCTGGTGCCGTTTGGTGAATTCATCCCCACCGGGTTTCGCTGGTTCACCGAGATGATGAACATCCCGCTGGGCGACTTCAACCGCGGCGCCGCCACGCAGGCCTCGTTCACCATGGGCGCGCAGCGCCTGGCGCCGAACATTTGCTATGAAGATCTGTTCGGCGAAGAGCTGGCGCTGCGCTTCGCGCAGGGTGACGCGCAAGCGCCCACCGTGTTCGTCAACATCAGCAACATCGCCTGGTTCGGCGCCACCAGCGCCATCACCCAGCACCTGAACATCTCGCGCTTGCGCGCCTTGGAATTTCAGCGCCCGATGCTGCGTGCCACCAACACCGGCGCCACGGCGGTGATCGACCATCACGGCCACGTCACCGCGCAACTCGCGCCGTTCACGCCGGGTGTGTTGACGGCGCCGGTGCAGGGCCGCAGCGGCCTGACGCCGTATGCCGCGTGGGTCTCGCGCACGGGGCTGTGGCCGTGGCTGGCGCTGGCGCTGGCCGTGGTGCTGGGCATGGCGCTCAGCGGCCGGCGCGGGGCTGTGCCGGGCTGAAGGGCGCGGGCCTGAGAGCCTGAAAGCCTGAGAGCGAGCGGCCTGCTCAGTCGCGTCGGAATTCATACCGGTGGGCGCTTCGTAGAATCCGCCGTCTACGCCAACCGCCCACGCCGCCCGATGCTGAGCTTCCAGCAGATCATTCTGAAATTGCAGGCCTACTGGGCCGAACAGGGCTGTGCCTTGTTGCAGCCCTATGACATGGAAGTCGGCGCCGGCACCAGCCACACCGCCACCTTCTTGCGCGCACTCGGCCCCGAGCCCTGGAAGGCGGCCTATGTGCAGCCCAGCCGGCGGCCCAAGGACGGCCGCTATGGCAACAACCCGAATCGCTTGCAGCACTACTACCAGTACCAGGTGGTGCTCAAGCCCGCGCCGCTGAACATTCTGGAGCTGTACCTCGGTTCGCTGCAGGCGCTGGGCTTCGATTTGAAGAGCAACGACATCCGCTTTGTTGAAGACGATTGGGAGAACCCCACCCTGGGCGCCTGGGGCCTGGGCTGGGAGGTCTGGCTCAACGGCATGGAAGTCACCCAGTTCACCTACTTCCAGCAAGTGGGCGGCATCGACTGCAAGCCGCTAACGGGCGAGATCACTTACGGCCTGGAACGCCTGGCGATGTACCTGCAAGGCGTGGACAACATCTTCGACTTGAACTGGACGCCAGGCCTGAGCTACCGCGACGTCTATCACCAAAACGAAGTAGAGCAAAGCGCCTACAACTTCGAGCACAGCGACGTGGCCTTTCTGCTCGGCGCCTTCACCGCGCATGAAAAGCAGGCCCAGCACCTGATGACGCAGCAGCTCGCCTTGCCGGCCTACGAGCAGGTGCTCAAGGCCGCGCACACCTTCAACTTGCTCGATGCGCGCGGCGCCATCAGCGTCACCGAGCGTGCCGGCTACATCGGGCGCATCCGCAACCTGGCGCGCAGCGTGGCGCAGAGCTACCTTGAAAGCCGCGCCCGCCTGGGCTTCCCGATGGCGCCGCGCCTGTGGGCCGATGAAGCGCTGGCGCAGTTGGCGCAAGCTGCGCAGAAGAAGGCGGCTTGACATGACGACGCAAGCCCTGTTGGTGGAACTGCAAACCGAGGAACTGCCGCCCAAGACGCTGCAGGGCCTGGGGTCTGAATTCGCGCGGCTGATCGTGGCCAGCCTGCAGGCCAGCGCTCTGGCGGCGGCAGGCGCCGAATACAGCGCCTTCGCCACGCCGCGCCGGCTGGCCGTGCGCGTCCAGGGCGTGTTGGCGCGCGCGCCGAGCCGCGCGCAGCAGACCAAGCTGATGCCGGTGGCCGTGGGCCTGGATGCGCAAGGCGCCGCCACGCCGGCCTTGAAGAAAAAGCTCGCTGCGCTGGGGCTGGGTGAAGCCGTGCTGCCGCAGCTCCAGCGCCAGGGCGAGGGCAAGGCTGAGGTGCTGGTGTGGGACAGCATGCTGGCCGGCGCCACGCTGGCCGAAGGCCTGAACAAGGCGCTGGCCGAGATGCTGGCCAAGCTGCCCATTGCCAAGGTGATGCAGTACCAGTTGGCGGATGGCTGGAGCAGCGTTCACTTCGTGCGCCCGGCGCACGGCCTGTTGGCGCTGCATGGGGCTGAAGTGGTGGCAGTGCAGGCGCTGGGCTTGCACGCTGGCCGCAGCACCCAGGGCCATCGCTTCGAGGCGGCCACGCCAACCATCGAGATCAGCCACGCTGACGACTATGAGCACATCCTGGCCACGCAAGGTGCCGTGATCGCGAGTTTCACTTTGCGCCGTACCGAGGTGCAGCGCCAATTGCAGGCCGCGGCGCAGACGCAGGGCCTGGTGCCGATTGACGACGAGGCGCTGCTCGACGAAGTCACCGCGCTGGTCGAGCGCCCCAACACGCTGGTCTGCCGCTTCGAGGATGAGTACTTGTCCGTGCCGCAGGAATGCCTGATCCTGACGATGAAGGCCAACCAGAAGTACTTTCCCCTGCTCGATGCGCAAGGCCGCCTGACCAGCCGCTTCCTGGTGGTGAGCAACATCGCGCCGGCCGACCCCAGCCGGGTGATCGAAGGCAACGAGCGCGTGGTGCGCCCGCGCCTGGCTGACGCCAAGTTCTTCTTCGACCAGGACCGCAAGAAGAGCCTGGCCGCCCGCGTGCCCGACCTGGCCCGCGTGGTCTACCACCAAAAGCTCGGCACGCAAGGTGAACGTGCCTTGCGCGTGCAAGCGCTGGCGCAAGGCATTGCCGAGCAGATCGGCGGCGCCGCATTGGCGGCGGCGGCCGGCCGTGCCGCGCAACTGGCCAAGGCCGACTTGCTGACCGACATGGTGGGCGAATTCCCCGAGCTGCAAGGCGTGATGGGCGGCTACTACGCGCGCCACGATGGCGAAACCGAAGAAGTGGCCTTGGCGATTGAAGACCACTACAAACCGCGCTTTGCCGGTGACAGCCTGCCGCGCGCTAACGCCGGGTTGGCCGTGGCCCTGGCCGACAAGCTGGAAACGCTCGCCGGCCTGTTCGGCATCGGCCAGTTGCCCAGTGGCGACAAAGACCCGTTCGCCTTGCGCCGCCATGCCCTGGGCGTGACGCGCATGCTCATCGAAGCCGAGTTGCCGCTGGCCGTGCCGGCGTTGGTGGCTGAGGCGTTCCGCGCTTTCCCATCTGGCCACGGCCAGGCCCAGGCCGAGCTGCTGCAGTTCATGTTCGAGCGCTTGTTGGGCTACTTGCGTGAGCTGGGTTACTCGGCACACGAAGTTGACGCCGTCACCGCACTGCGCCCGGATGTCTGGGCCAGCCTGCCGCAGCGCCTGGCCGCGGTGCGTGCCTTTGCTGCCTTGCCCGAAGCGGCGGCGCTGGCCGCGGCGAACAAGCGGGTGGGCAATATCTTGAAGAAATCGGATGGCGCCGTGCCCACTGCGGTGAACGAGCAAGGCTTCACCGAAGACGCCGAGCGCGCCTTGAACGCGGCGCTGAGATTGGCCGGCGGCCGCGCCGACACCGCCTTCTTAACCGGCGACTACACCGGATCGTTGCGCGAACTGGCGGCTTTGCGCGCACCGGTGGATGCGTTTTTCAACGGCGTGATGGTCAACGCCGAAGACCCTGACGTGCGCGCCAACCGACTGGCCTTGCTGGCACGGTTGCACGGCGCCATGAACCGCGTGGCCGACTTGTCGCGCCTGGCGTCATGAGGTATCCACCATGAACCAGGCCCTGAAGCTCGTGATCCTTGGCCGCGACGGCATCTTGAACGAGTACTGCGAAGACCACATCAAGTCGCCGCAGGAGTGGACGGCCGTGCCCGGTGCACTGCCCGCCGTGGCGCGGCTGAACCATGCCGGCTGGCATGTGGTGGTGGCGACCAACCAGTCGGGCATTGGCCGCGGCATGATCGACATGGCCATGGTCAACGCCGTGCACGCGCACATGATGCGCGAGCTGCAAGCCGTGGGCGGGCGCATCGACGCCGTGTTCTTCTGCCCGCATGCGCCCGCCGAGGCGTGCGATTGCCGCAAACCGCTGCCGGGCATGATGCGCGACGTGGCCCACCGCTATGGCGTGCACCTGGCCGATGTGCCGATGGTGGCGGACACCGAACGCGATGTGCTGGCCGCGCAGGCTGCCGGCTGCGAGCCACACCTGGTGTGCACCGGGCGCGCCGCGGCGCTGGATGCAACTCAAATCAAGAACCTGCAAAGCCAGGTGCCGCAACTTCAAATCCACGCTGACCTGAGCGCCTTTGCCGAACACCTGCTGGCGCGCGAGCCTGGCCCGGGTTCGCAGCGCGAGGATCTGTCGTGATCCGACTTGTATGGGGCCTGCGCTCGGCGCTGTTCGTGTTGTGGATGGCTGTGACCGTGGTGCCCTGGGCGCTGGCGGTGTTGCTGGTGTCGGTGTTCGTACGCGGCAACACCGTGTACTGGATGTGCGCCAACTGGCTGGCCAGCGTTGTTTGGGGCGCACGCGTCATCTGCGGCGTGCACCACCGCATTCAGGGCATGCAGCACCTGCCCACGGCGGAGCAGGGCATGGCCGCCGTGCTGCTGGCATCGAAGCATCAGTCCACCTGGGAAACCTTTGCCTATCCGGCGCTGATGTCGCACCCGCTGGCCTATGTGTTCAAGCGCGAGTTGCTGCTGATTCCGTTCTTCGGCTGGGCCATGGCGCGCATGGACATGATCCACATCGACCGCAGCAAACGCGCCGAAGCCTGGAGCCGCGTCGCCTCGCAAGGCAAGCGCATCATGGGCAAAGGCGGCTGGGTGATCATGTTTCCTGAGGGCACGCGCATACCGCGTGGCAAGCAAGGCACCTACAAAAGTGGCGCCGCCCGGCTGGCCATTGCCGCGGGAACCCCCATCGTGCCGATCGCGGTGACCTCGGCGCGCTGCTGGCCGCGCAAGAGCTTCTTGCTGCGCCCGGGCATGATCGACATTTCCATCGGCCAACCGATTCCGTCACAGGGCCGCCAACCCGATGAGCTGATGCGCGAAGTGCAAGCCTGGATCGAAGCCGAAATGCGGCGCCTGGATCCGCAGGCTTACACGGGCGACGTGGGCGAGGCAGCCGCCTCGGCCATTGCACCGTAAGCATTCGATCCATGCCGCGCTTGCCGTCCGCCACTGCACCGAGCCCTGTACAAGGGTCTTTGTTCGACGGTTGGGGCGACAACCCGCCTGCCGCGCCCGCAGCACCGGCCGCACCCGCTCTGGCGGCCGGCAGCGCCGGCGTCGCGCTGTTGCCTGCCGCCACTGCCGCCGCCCCACGCAGCGCCCCTGGCCTGCACCTGGCCGGGCAATGGGTGGCCTACGAATTGCGCCGCAGCCGGCGGCGCAGCATCGGCTTCATGGTCGGGCCCGAAGGCTTGAGCGTGAACGCGCCGCGCTGGGTCAGCCTGGGTGAGATCGAAAGCGTATTGCAGGCCAAGGCCAGCTGGATCCAGCGCAAGCTGATGGAACAGCGCGAACGCGCCCGCCGCGTGCAGGCCGCGCGCGTGGCGTGGCGCGACGGCGTGGGCATTCCCTTCCTGGGCGAAACCGTGATCGTGGTGCTCGACCCGCGCGTCACCGGCGCGCAACTGAACACCGCAGCCCAGGCATTGCCAGGCGTGCCCCACCTCACGCTGCACTTGGGTTTGCCGCAGGCCGCCGCGCCCGAGCAGATCCGCGACGCTGTGCAAAGCTGGTTGCAACGCCAGGCGCGGCGGGTGTTCGAGGAGCGCTGCGCGCACTACGCGCCGCGCCTGGGCGTGCACATGAAGCGCCTGAGCCTGAGCTCGGCGGCCACCCGCTGGGGCAGTGCGAACGCCGATGGCTCGATCCGCCTGAACTGGCGGTTAGTCCACTTTCGCCTGCCCACCATCGACTACGTGGTGGCGCACGAACTGGCGCACCTCAAGGAGATGAACCACAGCCCCGCGTTCTGGGGCGTGGTGCGCTCGCTGGTGCCTGAATACGAAGTGGCGCGCAGCCATTTGCGTGACGCCGTGTTGCCCGTGCTGGATTGAGCTTTGTCGAGCCGTCACCCCGCGAATGAGGGGTGTGAAAGCCTCATCACTAAGAGGGATGTGCAGTGTTCGCAGCCCAATGCACACTGCCGCGCAACGCTGTCAACAGCCGCTCGCGCGGCCACGCCGGCCGAACAGGGACCGCACAGGGCGCCGCCAGAGCGCCTGGCACCGGGGCAGGGCAGCGCAGGCTGGCCCTTGCCTGGCGGGCGGCGCGCACCTTCTTGCCACTGAGCCGGCCCCGGGCCTTGCAAGCCAACCCGAAATCACCTCGCGGCCATGAGCCGAATTGGCTCGTGGCATGGCGTATGAGAGCAAGCCTACGCAGGCCACACGGTCGCGGTCACTCCACCGGCTTGGCTGGCCTTTCGATTTGGGGGTTCACGATGCTGCGACTCACTTCCATCTTCCTTGGGCTTGCCATGCTGGCCAGCAGCTCGCTCGCCGCCACCGATGTGCAGGGCGCGCAAGGCCTGCTCAAGGGCCAGGTGCCCGACAACGTGGCCGCCTTGAAGCGCGTGGCCATCACCACCTTTTTCGTGCAGTACGTGACGGACTTCGGCATCGAGACCAAGCGCAAGGGCAACGACATCTTCTTTTCCAAGTGGAAGGGCCCTGCGCCCGAAGTGCTGCAGGCAGCCACCGATGCGCTGTACGTGCAGCTGGTGGCCGATCTGAAGGCGGCAGGAGTCGAGGTCGTGGCCGCCGACGAGGTCGCC
>JAYUHT010000050.1:0-7220 GCA_043766725.1 Burkholderiales bacterium
TACGGACATGAAGGCCGCCGGCGCGGGCTCGATCATCAACTTCGGCTCGATCAGCTGGATGCTCAAGCAAGGCGGCATGCCGGTGTACACAACCTGCAAGGCCGCGGTGCAGGGGCTCACGCGCAGCCTGGCGCGCGACTTCGGGCCGTTCAACATCCGTGTCAACACCATCGTGCCGGGTTGGGTCATGACCGCTAAACAGCAGCGCCTGTGGGTTGACGACAAAGCCCGCGCCGACATTGCGCGCGGCCAGTGCATCAACCGCGCGCTGATGCCTGATGACATCGCGCGCATGGCGTTGTTCCTGGCCGCCGACGACAGCGCCCTGTGCACGGCCCAAGACTTCATCGTCGACGCTGGCTGGACTTGAACGTTAGCCACCGCTCCTTGCACATCAACACCCCGCCCCTGAGGCACGAGCCCAACCCAACCGAGAGGCTGCCATGCGACCCTTGAAAAAAGTGTTATTCGGCCTGCTGAGCTTGCTGATGCTGGGCAGCGTGCAGGCCCAGGAGTTGATCTCCAACGTGCCGCGCCACCAGACGCTGGTGGTTGAGAACCCCGAGGGCACGATCAAGAACGCGGGCTGGTTCAACATCTGGGCCATCAATGCCGGCGGCCAATCCACCGGCCTGCACCAGTTGGCGATGGACACCTTCTGGTACATCGACCCGAACCGCGGCATCAACGGCGTGTGGGACAACTCGCTGGCCTCTGACAAGCCGATCTACAACGCCAACTTCACCGAGATGACGGTGAAGCTGCGCAAGGGCATTCATTGGAGCGATGGCGTGGAGTTCACCGCGGCCGATGTGGTCTACACCATCGACACGCACCTCAATACCAAGGGCCTGCGCTGGAGCGCACCGATCCAGATCAACGTGGCCAGCATTGCCGCGCCCGACCCGTACACGGTGGTGTTCAAGCTGAAGAAGCCCAACTCACGCTTCCACGCCCTGTTCACGGTGCGCTGGAATGCGATGTGGATGATGCCCAAGCATGTGTTCGAGAAGGCCGGCGACCCGCTCAAGTTCGCCTTCAACCCGCCGGTTTCACTGAGCGCCTACACGCTGAACAGTTTTGATCCGAACGGCAAGTGGTTCGTCTGGCAAAAGCGCGACGATTGGAAGAGAACGACGCTGGCGCGCTTTGGCGAACCCGGCCCGAAGTACGTGGCCTATGTCGATGCCGGCCCGCCCGACAAGCGCGTCATCGCGCAGATGAACCACCAGCTCGACATCATTCACGACACCTCGCCGGAAGGCATGTTCACCCTGGCCAAGCAGTCGCGCCTGTCGCGCAGTTGGTTCAATGGCTTCCCCTATGCCCACCCCGACCCCACGCTGGCCGCGGTGATCTTCAACACCCAGAACGAGCTGCTGAAAAACCGCGACGTGCGTTGGGCACTGGCGCTGCTGATCGACATCAAGGCCGTGTCGGCGGCGTCGTACCGCGGCGCGGCCACCATCTCGGCCATCGGCGTGCCACCCACCGGCACCCATGCTGATTTCTATCACCGCCCCATCGAGCCTTGGCTCAAGGCCTTCGAGGTGGATACCGGCAAGCGCAAGATCAAGCCGTATGACGCCACCATCGGCAAGCAGATTGCCGATTCGCTGCGCCCAAGCATGGGCATTCAGATCCCAGAGAAGGCCGAAGACGTGGCCAAGGCCTTTGGCATGGGTTGGTGGAAGCCCGACCGCGAAGCGGCTGCCGAGCTGCTGCAAAAGGCCGGCTTCAAGAAAACGGGCAACCAGTGGATGACGCCAGATGGCAAGCCCTTCGCGATCAAGATCACGGTCGAAGGTGAAGGCCGGCCGGTGATGACGCGCGCCGGCTCGATGGTGGCGCAACAGTGGCGCCAGTTCGGCATCGACGCCAGCACCGTGGTGGCGCAGGGCACGTTGGGTGATCGCCGCGCGGCGGGTGACTTCGAGGCTGTGATCAGCTGGAGCGTCGAAACCTGGGGCGGCCACCCTGACCTGTCTTACTTCCTTGACAGCTGGCATTCGCAGTTCGTGGCCGAGCCGGGCAAGCCGCAACCGGCGCGCAACTGGCAGCGCTGGGTGCACCCGGAACTGGACAAGATCATCGAGCAGATCCGCACCATCGGCTTCGATGACCCGAAGGGCGTTGAACTGGGCCGCGAATATGTGAAGCTGGCGGCGCGCGAGATGCCCAGCATCCCGCTCATGTCGTACAACGTGTTCACGGTGATGGACGAAACCTACTGGACCGGCTACCCCAATGCCACCACCGCGCCCTACACCGACCCGGTGCCCAACTGGGGCAACACCAAGTACATGATGGTCAAGCTCAAGCCGCGCCAGGCGCAGTAAGCCTCAGCAATCATCACCGGGCATGCGCAGCTATCTCGCGTATTTGCTGCGCCGCCTGGGCCAGTTTGCGCTGGTGGTGTTCGTCGGCATCAACCTGGCGTTCGCCATCACGCACGCCACGCCGATCGACCCGGTAGAACAAACCATTTCGGCCACCACCGCCTTCGGCAGCACCAGCCCGGAGGCGATTGCGATGATGCGGCAATCGCTGCGCGAGCTGTACGGCTTGCAGGGCAGCGTGTGGCAACAGTACCGTTCGTTCTGGTCGCGCGTGGTCGTGCTCGACTTCGGGCCCTCGCTCTCGGCGTTCCCCACGCCGGTGTCTGATTTGATCTGGCGCGCACTGCCGTGGACGGCAGGCCTGCTCTTCGTTTCCACCACGCTCACCTGGGTCTTGGGCAACCTGCTCGGCGGCCTGGCCGGCTACCTGCGCGAGAACCGCGCACTGCGCTTCGCAGGGTTGTTGGCGATGGGCTTTCACCCGATCCCGTATTACATCGTGGCCTTCGTCATCCTGGTGGTGTTCGGCTACCTGTGGCCGGTGTTGCCGATCAGCGGCGGCGCGCAAATGAACATGGCGCGCGGCTTCAACCTCGACTTCGGCTTGAGCGTGTTGCGCCATTCGGTGCTGCCGGTGCTTTCGCTGGTGCTGGTGGGCCTGGGCGGCTGGTTCATGGGTATGCGCTCGATGGTGTCGAACATCGTCAATGAAGATTACGTGGTCTACGCGGAGCTGGGCGGCGTGGCGAAGGGGCGCATCTTGCGCTCGTACGTGATGCGCAATGCGCTGGTGCCGCAGGTCACCGGGCTGGCGTTGTCGCTGGGCAGCATCTTCAACGGCGCCATCATCACCGAGCAGGTGTTCGGCTACCCGGGCATCGGCTCGCTGCTGGTGGACGCCGTGCATGCCGGTGACTACAGCCTGGTGCTGGGGCTGACCACGGTCTCCATCGTGGCCGTGTCGCTGGCGGTGCTGTTGATTGATTTGCTGTACCCCTTGCTTGATCCGCGCGTCAAGGTCAACTAACGTTTCAAACGACTCGCACCATGTGGACCATCTTTCGCGACCTACTGCGCCACAACCGCGGCTTTGCCGTCGGCGTGGTGCTGCTGGGCCTGGTGCTGTTGGTGGCCGCGGCGAGTTTCATCTCACCCTATTCGCCGCTCGACAGTTACGTGGTACCGCCCGACATGCCGCCGGGCTGGCCGCATGTCATGGGCACCACCTCGCGCGGGCAAGACGTGTTCTGGCAGCTCAGCTTTGCCATCCGCAACACGCTGGCGTTTGGCTTCCTGGTGGCCCTCATCAGCCGCGTGCTGTCGCTGCTGATCGGGCTGGTGGCGGGCTATGCGGGCGGCTGGGTCGATCGCGCGCTGATGTCGCTGAACGATTCGTTCATCGTCATCCCGCTGTTCCCGATCCTGGTGCTGTTTTACTTCGTCATGCGTGACAACATGTCATGGGTGTCGTTGGCCATCGTCATGGCCTGCCTGGGCTGGGCCTATGACGCGCGGCTGATCCGCTCGGTGGCCTTGAGCCTGCGCACGCGCGAGTTCACCGAGACCAGCATTTTTTCGGGCATGAGCATGAAGCGCATCTTGTGGGAGGAGCACCTGCCCTATGTGATGCCGATCGTGTTCTCGACCACCATGAACAACATCAACTGGTCGATCGGGCTGGAGGTCACGCTATCGGTGCTGGGCTTCACCGACATCAACACCCCCACCATCGGCTCGATGATTTACTGGGCCAACCAGCACACCGCCATGGTGGCCGGTGTGTGGTGGTGGATCGCTTTTCCGGTGGCGCTGGTGGTCGTCACCTTCATCGGTTTGTTTTTGCTGGCCGTGTCGATGAATGAATTCATCGACCCGCGCAGTAGGCTTGGGCGCGGCAAACCATGATCCCCGTTGTAGAAGTTTCGAACCTGCGCGCCTACTACCAGACGAACCAGTTCGGTGTGCAGCGCGATGTGCGCGCGGTGGATGACGTCAGTCTGCAGGTGCTGCCGAATGAAATCTACGGCCTGGCCGGTGAATCGAGTTGCGGCAAAAGCAGCTTGATCAAGACCATTGCCGGCGCGATTCGCCCGCCGCTGAAGGTGCTGGGTGGCAAGGTCGTGTTCAACTTCGGCGCTACCCATCTCGACCTCTATGGCGGCAGTGCAGAACAGCGCGAGGCCATCCGCTGGAAGCACTTGTCATATGTGATGCAGGGCTCGATGGGTGTGCTCAACCCGGTGCGCCGGGTGCGCCATTCCTTCATTGATTTCGCCTTCCGCCACATCGGCCAACCGCTGCCGCAGTTCATGGCCACCGTGCGCGACCACCTGGCTCGCGTGCAGCTCAAACCCGAGACGCTGGACGCCTATCCGCATGAGCTTTCAGGCGGTATGCGCCAGCGCGTGGCGATCGCATTGGCCACGGTGTGCCGGCCCGAACTCATCATTGCCGACGAGCCGACCACGGCGCTCGACGTGATCGTGCAAAAGAGCGTGCTCGGCATGATCCGCGAGGTGCAGCGCGAACTCAAATCGTCGATGATTTTCGTCACCCACGACATGGCCGTGCATGCGCATTTGTGCGACCGTCTGGGCGTGATGTATGCGGGCCGGCTGATCGAGGAAGGCGCCACCGCCGATGTCTTTAACCGGCCGCTGCACCCGTACACCACGCACCTGATCGCCAGCCTGCCACGCATTGGCAAAACGAGCACGATCAAGGCCCTGGAAGGCGCGCCACCCAACCTGGCCGCGCCGCCCAGCGGCTGCCGTTTTCACCCGCGCTGCCCGCTGGCCCAGCCGGTGTGCGCACAGCAGGTGCCGCCGCTGCTGGAGGCCTCTACGGGCCACCGTGTGGCGTGTTTTGCGGTGCATCCGGCGGGTTCGCCATGAGCGAACCACTGCTCAGCGTGCGCAATGCGGTGCGTACTTTTCGCCAGGGCGGGCTGTTCGGGCGCGCCATGCGCGCGGTGGACGATGTGAGCTTCGAGGTCGGTGGCCAAGGCCCGGAAATCCTGGCCATCATCGGCGAATCGGGCAGCGGCAAAACCACGCTGGCGCGAATGATGCTCACCATGGTTCGGCCCAGTGCCGGCAGCCTGCTTTTCAAGGGGCAAGACCTGGCCAGCGTGCGCAGCCGCGCGCAGCGCTTGGCCTTCATGCGCCAGGTGCAGCCGATCTTCCAGAACCCGTTCGAGGCCTTCAACCCGCTCAAGCGGCTCGACCGCTATCTGCTGCTCACGGCGCGGCACTTCGGCGCTGCGCAAGGCGACGCCGCTGAAGCCGCGGCGGCCGATGCGTCATTGCGCAAAGTGGGCCTGTCGCTGGCCGAGGTGCAGGGCCGCTTCCCGCATGAAATGTCGGGCGGGCAGTTGCAGCGCGTGGCCATTGCGCGCGCGCTCATCGCGTCACCTGCCTTGCTGGTGGCCGACGAGCCGGTGTCGATGGTGGATGCCTCGCTGCGCACGGCCATCGTCAACTTGTTTTGCACGCTGCGCGACGAGATGGGGGTCTCGATCGTCTACATCACGCACGACCTGGCCACCGCTTACAGCATCAGCGACCGCGTGGTCATCATGCGTGGCGGCAAGGTGGTGGAGGCCGGCCCGGCCCGCGCCACGCTCGACCACCCGCAACACCCCTATTCGATTGAACTCAAAAACGCCGTGCTCGCGCCCGGCCCCAACACGACAACGGAGTGAACCTTCATGCGCAAAGTTTCAGTCACGCTCAAGCACGACGCCGTCATCGGCGACACCGACCCGCGGCTGTTCGGCGCCTTCGTTGAACACCTGGGCCGCTGCGTCTACGGCGGCATCTACGAGCCCGGCCACCCCACGGCCGATGCGCAAGGCTTTCGCCACGATGTGCTCGAACTGGTGCGCGAACTGGCACCGACCATCATGCGTTACCCCGGCGGCAATTTCGTCTCGGGCTACAACTGGGAAGACGGCGTCGGCCCGGTTGAACAACGGCCGCGCCGGCTCGACCTGGCCTGGATGTCGACCGAGCCCAACACCTTTGGCACCAATGAGTTCATCGACTGGTGCCGCCTGGCCGACATCGAGCCGATGCTGGCGGTGAACCTGGGCACGCGCGGCGGCGACGCGGCGCGCAACCTGCTCGAATATTGCAACCACCCGCAGGGCACCGCATGGTCTGACTTGCGCCGCGCGCATGGCTGGGAGCAGCCACACGGCGTGAAGTTCTGGTGCCTGGGCAACGAGATGGACGGGCCCTGGCAAATGGAGATGAAGACCGCCTACGAGTACGGCCGCATCGCCACCGAAGCGGCCAAGATGATGCGTTGGATCGACCCGCGCATCGAGCTGGCGGCGTGCGGCTCGTCGGGCCGCAACATGCCGACCTATGGCGCGTGGGAAGACGAGGTCTTGCAGCAAACCTTCGATCAGGTGGAATACATCTCGCTGCACACCTACATCAACGACTACGCCGCCGACACACCGGCGCTGCTGGCCGCGCCTGACCTGATGGACAGCTTCATTGAAGAGGTGGTGGCGATTGCGGATTCGGTGGCCGCACGCAAGAAGTCGAGCAAGCGCATCATGCTCAGCTTCGACGAATGGAACGTCTGGTATCGCACCCGCCGCGCGCGCGACGTGCGCGTCAAACCCGGTTGGCCCGTGGCCCCGCCCATTCTGGAAGAAATCTACGACATGCAGGACGCCTTGTCGTTCGGCGGCATGTGCATCTCGCTGCTCAACCATGCCGACCGCGTGAAAGTGGCCTGCCTGGCGCAGCTGGTCAACGTCATCGCGCCGATCATGACCGAGACGGGCGGCCCGGCCTGGCGCCAGACGAACTTCCATCCGTTCGCGCAGATGAGCCATTTCGGGCGCGGCCGCGTCCTGCGCGCCGA
>JAYUHT010000051.1:0-7218 GCA_043766725.1 Burkholderiales bacterium
GACAACGCCGTGGTCTGGGTGACCACGCTCGACCGCGCCCGCCCCGTGGCCGGCGCGCAAGTGGCGATCAACGATTGCGCCGGCCGTGCGCTGTGGAGCGGCAGCACCGACGCCATTGGCCTGGCTCACATGAGTGAACCTTTGCCGCTGCGCAACACCGCCTGTACCGATGACGACACGCTGTTCGTCAGCGCGCGCAAGACCGATGAGCAAGGCCGCGCCGATGTGTCTTTCGTGCTGAGCAGTTGGCAAAAAGGCATCGAGCCCTGGCGCTTCAACTTCAATACCAGCTTGGGCCCGCAACCCGACTTGCGCACCCACACGGTGCTCGACCGCAACCTGGTGCGCGCGGGTGAAACGCTGGCCATGAAGCACTTCGCGCGCACCGAAACCAAAGCGGGCCTGAGCCTGCCCAAAATTGAAGACCTGCCCACGCGCGCACGCATCGTGCACAGCGGCAGCGGCCAAGAAAGCTTCCTGCCCCTGGCGTGGCAAGGTGCGCGCCAGGCCAGCACGCGCTTCGAGGTGCCGGCGGGTGCGAAGCTGGGCCAATACCGCATCGAGCTTGAACGCCCGGCCCGCCCCGGGAGCGAGGCGTTCAGCCAGCAAAGCGGTGAGTTTCGGGTTGAAGAGTTTCGCGTTCCGTTAATCGATGCGCGCTTGTCTGCGCCCAAGCTCGTTCCCACCGCGCCGCGCGAGCTGGCGCTGCAATTGCAACTCAACTTCATGTCCGGCGGGCCTGTGGCTGGGGCGCCGGTGCAGGCCAGCGCCTTGCTGCGCGAGCGCGCGGTCGACTTTGCCGGCTACGAGGAATACCGCTTCGCCGCGCCGCGGCTGGATGTCACGCCACAGGCCGCCAGCAGTGAAGACGAGCCGAGCGACGACGCCCGATTGGTGGCCGACAAGATCGCCGCCAAGACCGACGCGCAAGGTGCCGCCACGCTCTTGCTCAAAGACTTGCCTGCCATCAAGCGCCCCAGCGTCTTGCAAGCCGAGGCGAGCTACACCGACCCGAATGGCGAGGTGAAGACCGCCGCCACGCGCATCGAGCTGTGGCCCAGCGAGGTGGTGCTGGGCCTGCGCACTCAGGGCTGGGCCAGCACGCGCGGTGCGCGCCAGCGCGTGCAGGTGTTGGCGCTCAACACCGCCGGCAAGGCGCTGGTCAACCAGAAGATCGAACTGCGCGGGCGCCACCAGGTGCGCAACAGCTTTCGCAAGCGCATGGTCGGTGGCTTGTATGCGTATGACGACAGCAGCCAGGTGGTGGATTTAGGGGTGCTGTGCAGCGGCCTGAGCGACGCCCGCGGCCAGCTTGAGTGCGACGTGGATCTGCAGCGCGCCGGCCAGGTGGAGCTGGTGGCCAGCAGCGCCGATGTGCAGGGCCGCAGCGCGCAAGCCGCGGCCAGCCTGTGGGTCACGCGCAGCGGCGAACTCTGGTTTGCACAGGACAACGACGACCGCATCGACCTGCTGCCCGAAAAAAAGCAGTATCAGCCCGGGGACACGGCAAGGCTGCAAGTGCGCATGCCGTTCCGTGAAGCCACGGTGCTGCTCAGCGTGGAGCGTGAAGGCGTGATTGCCACCCGCGTACTCACGCTGCGCGGTGACGACCCGACCATCGAGCTGAAGATCGACAAGAGCTGGGGCCCGAACGTATATGTGAGCGTGCTCGCCCTGCGCGGGCGCGTGCGCGACGTGCCCGTGCGCAGCTTCTTCGACTGGGGCTGGAAGACACCGCTCGATTGGTGGCAGGCCTGGCGCGAGGAAGGCCCGCAGTACCAGCCACCCACGGCCATGGCTGACCTGGCGCGCCCGGCGCACAAGTTCGGCGCGGCGCAGCTCAAGGTGGGGCTGGCGGCGCATGAGCTTCAGGTCAGCGTCACACCCGACAAGGAACAGTACGGCGTGCGCGACAAGGCCAGCGTGCGCATCAAGGTCAGCCACGGCGGCCAGCCCATGGCCGACGCGCAGGTGGCGTTTGCCGCGGTCGATGAAGGCCTGTTGGCGCTGAGCCCTAACGTTTCATGGGATTTGCTCAACGGCTTGATGCAGCCGCGCGCCTGGGGCGTGGAGACCAGCACCGCGCACAGCGAAATCGTCGGCCGGCGCCACTTCGGCCGCAAGGCCGTGGCCGCCGGCGGCGGCGGCGGGCGCCGGCCCACGCGCGAGCTGTTCGACACCCTGCTGCTGTGGCGCCCGGTGGTCACGCTCGACGCCCGCGGCGAAGCGGTGCTGGAAGTGCCGTTGAACGATTCGCTCACCCGCTTCAAGCTGGTGGCCGTGGCCGATGCCGGCGCGCAGCAGTTCGGCACAGGCGCGGCCAGCATCCGCGTCAGCCAAGACCTGCAACTGCTCAGCGGCCTGCCACCCCTGGTGCGCCAGGGCGACCGTTTCATTGCCCATTTCACTGCGCGCAACACCACCGCGCGCGACATGAAACTGCGCGTGAGCCTGCAAGGCACGGTCAACAGTGAGCCGGAGTTTGCCGCGGCCACCACGCCGGCCACCATACTGGCCACCACACCAACCATCGAGCGCGCAGCGCTGGTATTGCCGACGCAAGACATCACCCTGGCCGCCGGCGCGGCGCGCGAACTGAGCTGGGACGTGGCGGTACCGGCCAACGCCTTCAGCATCACCTGGCAGGCCAGTGCCGACGAGCCGCAAGGCCAGGCCAAGGATCAGATCAAGTTCACCCAGATGGTCAGCCGCGCCGTGCCGCTGCGTGTGGTGCAGGCCAGCTTGCGCGCGCTCGATGGCACGCAAACCGTGGCCACGGCCGCACCGGCAGACGCCCTGCCCGGCTCGGCCAGCCTGCGCATTTCAGTGCAGCCCAAACTGGCCACGCCGCTGCCGGGCGTGCAGCGCTTCTTCGAGACCTACCCCTACAGTTGCCTGGAGCAAAAAACCTCGGTGGCCCTGGGCCTGGCTGACCTGAAACGCTGGGCGGCGGTGACCAAGGAACTGCCAAGTTACCTGGACAGTGATGGCCTGGCCAGCTATTTCTCCACCGGCAACGCCAGCGCGGCGCAGGGCAGCGACCGCCTCACCGCCTATCTGCTGGCCGCGGCACACGAGGCTGGCGCCGAGATTCCCGCGCCCGCTCTTGAAGCGATGTTGAACGGCCTGGCCGCTTTCGTTGAAGGCCGCATCGAGCGCCGCTTCTGGGCGCCGCGCGCTGACCTGGATGCGCGCAAGCTCGCCGCCATCGAAGCCCTGGCGCGGCACGGCAAGGCGCGCGCGGCCATGCTCGATTCGATCAACCTCACCCCCACGCTGTGGCCCACCGCCACGCTGCTCGATTGGCTGAGCCTGCTCAAGCGCATGAGCGCCGTGCCGCAACAGGCCACGCGCTTGGCCGAAGCACAGGCCTTGCTGCGCGCGCGGCTGAATGTGTCGGGCACCACCTTGAAGTTCAATAACGAGGGCGACGACGCCTGGTGGTGGCTGATGGACAGCGCCGACGGCAACGCGGCGCGGCTGATCCTCAACCTGCTTGGCGATGCGCAATGGCAGCAAGACATGCCGCGCCTGGTGCAAGGCCACCTGGCGCGCCAGCAAGGCGGCGCCTGGTCCACCACCACCGGCAACCTGTGGGGCGCGTTGGCACTGCGCAAGTTCAGCGCCGCGTTCGAGACAGTGCCGGTGGCGGGCATCACCAAGGCGGCACTGGGCATCGTTAACAGCCAGCTTGATTGGGCGGCCCAGCCTGAAGGCGGCGCGCTGCCTGCCCTGCCCCTGGCAGCCGGCACGTTGCAACTCAGCCATGAAGGCAGCGGCAAGCCCTGGGTCACGGTGCAAGCGCTGGCCGCCGTGCCGCTGACTGCGCCGCTGCGCGCGGGCTACTGGCTCAGCCGCACGGTGGTGGCGGTGGAGCGCAAGGACGCCAGCAAGTGGAGCCGGGGTGATGTGCTGCGCGTGCGGCTTGAAATAGACGCCGGCGCCGACATGAACTGGGTGGTGGTGAGCGACCCCGTGCCCGCCGGCGCGGTGGTGCTGGGCGGCGGGCTGGGTGGTGAATCGACCATTGCCGCGCGCGGCGAGAAGCGGTCGACCCAAGCCTGGCCAACGTTCCAAGAACGCAGCTTCGAGGCCTTTCGCAGCTACTACGAATTCCTGCCGCGCGGGAAGCATGTTCTCGAATACACCTTGCGCCTGAACAGTGCCGGGCGCTTTGCGCTGCCGCCCACACGCGTGGAAGCCATGTACGCACCCGAGCGCCAGGGCGCGCTGCCCAATGCGGCGATCGAGGTCTCGCCTTGACTCGATGGTTAGCCGCCATGCTGTTGGCGCTGGCAGCAAGCAGCGCCAGCGCCTTGCCCAGCTTTGACGAGGTGCGCCGCGCGCACCGCGCGTCAGACATCACCCTGCAAGACCGCTACGGCCAGACGCTGCAAACGCTGCGCCTGGATGCCAGCGTGCGCCGCGGCGCGTGGCTGGCGCTGGATGAGATGTCGCCGGCGCTGCTGCAAGCCATCGTGCTCAGCGAAGACCAGCGCTTCTGGCAGCACAGCGGCGTGGACTGGGCCGCGGCAGCGCGCAGTGCCTTTGCCAACTTGTGGAGCACGCGCACGCGAGGCGCCTCCACACTGACCATGCAACTGGCCGGCTTGCTCGAGGCCGACCTGGCCCGCCCCGCCGCCGGCCGCAGCGTGGTGCAAAAGATCGGCCAGGCCACGCTGGCCTTGCAACTGGAGCAACGCTGGAGCAAGAGCCAAATCCTGGAGGCCTACCTGAACCAGGTGCCGTTGCGCGGCGAGCTGGTGGGCGTGAGCGCGCTGGCGCAAACCCTGTTCGGCAAGCATGCCAGTGGGCTGGACGCGCAAGAGGCCGCCGTCTTCGCCGCCCTGGTGCGCGCGCCCAATGCCGCGGCCGGCAGCGTGGCGCAGCGCGCCTGCGCCGTGCTGCGCGCCCAAACACGCGCGTGCACAGGCGTGGCCACCTTCACCGCCAACGCCCTGGCGCGGCGGCCCGGGCCCTTGCTCGGCCCGGCCCTGGCGCCGCACTTCGCGCGGCACTGGCTGGCGCAGCGTGGGCCGCAGGAAAGGACCACGCTCGACACCGCCACCCAGCGCGCGGCCGCCCGCGCCTTGCATCAACAGTTAACCGAGCTGGCCGGGCGCAATGTGCAAGACGGCGCGGTGCTGGTGCTGGACAACGCCAGCGGCGAGGTGCTGGCCTGGGTGGGGTCGAGCGGCGAGCTGAGTGACGCCGCGGCGGTGGACGGCGTGCTCGCCCGACGCCTACCCGGCTCCACGCTCAAGCCCTTCATCTACACCCTGGCCTTCGAGCAGCGGCTCATCACCCCGGCCAGTTTGCTCGACGATTCGCCCGCGCAGGTGGGCACCAGCGCCGGGCTGTACCTGCCGCAGAACTACGACCGCCACTTCAAGGGCTGGGTCAGTGCGCGCGCCGCGCTGGGTGCCAGCCTGAACGTGCCCGCCGTGCGCGTGGCCGGGCTGCTGGGCATGGACGCGGTGCACGAACGCCTGAACGCCCACGGCCTGAAGCTGGCGCAACCCGCCGCGCACTATGGCCAGGCCCTGGCCCTGGGCGGCGCTGAAGTGACGCTGCTCGACTTGACCAACGCCTACCGCAGCCTGGCCAATGGTGGGCGTCATGCGCCGGTTGGCGCAGCACCCCAGCGGCGCGTGGCCGATGCCGCCGCGGTGGCCTTGACCAGCGATATCCTGGCCGACAACAACGCCCGCGCCCTGAGCTTCGGCCTCGACAGCGTATTGGCCAGCAGCGGCTATGCGGCGGTGAAGACTGGCACGTCGAAGGACATGCGCGACAACTGGTGCATCGGCTACACCGAACGCTACACAGTGGGCGTGTGGGTCGGCAATGCCGACGGCGAGCCGATGCACGGCGTCAGCGGCGTGAGCGGCGCGGCACCCATCTGGCAGGCCTTGGTGCGGCATCTGCACCAACACCAAGCCTCGCGCGTGAGCGCCTTGCCAGCGGGCGTGCAACGCCAGCGCGTGCGCATCGCCAATGCGCGCGAGCCGGCGCGTGATGAGCTGTTCATCGCCGGCACTTGGCGCCGTGCTGCGGCAAGCGAGGTCGCGGCCACCGCTCCCATCGCCATCACCAACCCGCGCCCCGGCAGCGTCTTTGCGCTCGACCCCGACATGCCCGCCGCGGTGCAGCGCATCGTCTTCAGCGGCGAGGGCGGCACCTGGCTGCTGAACGGCCGCCGCCTGGGCACGGGAGCGAGCCTGGCCTGGGCGCCGCAACCCGGCCGCCACAGCTTGAAGCTGCTGGGCGCTGAAGGCCAATTGGTGCAGGAACTGCACTTTGAGGTGCGCGCGCCGCGCCGGGTGCCGAGCCGCACACCGGGCGCGACAATGAAGCAGCAAACATCCAAGTCCACATGACAGCCACTGCCACCACCGCCTTGCGCCGGATCAAAGACCTGCCGTGCCCACCGGGCTGGCCCGTGCTGGGCAATGCCTTGCAGTTCACGCCCAGCCGCGTGCACCAGGACGTTGAGGGTTGGGCACGGCAACACGGCAAGCTGTTTCGCATGCGCTTCCCGGGGCTGACCATGCTCGTGGTGGCCGACCATGAACTGCTGGCGCAAGCGCTGCGCGACCGCCCCGAAGGCTGGCGGCGCAACCCCACCACCAAGACCCTCAGCGCCGAGATGGGCTTGCCTCAAGGCCTGTTCAACGCCGAAGGCGCGGCTTGGGCTGCGCAGCGGCGCATGGTCATGGCCAGCTTTGCGCCGGGCCACATCCGCGCTTACTTTCCGCAACTGCTGAAGGTGGCGCAGCGGCTGCAAAACCGCTGGCTGCGAGCGGCAAACGCCGGGCAGGAGCTGGCCCTGCAACCCGAGCTGATGCGCTACACGGTGGACACCATCGCCGGCCTGGCGCTGGGCGCCGACATCAACACGCTTGAAGCCGGTGAAGACGTCATCCAGCAGCATTTGGACAAAGTGCTGCCCGCCATCTTCCGCCGTGCCTTCAGCCTGCTGCCCACCTGGCGTTGGTTCAAGACCCGGCAAGACCGCGCGCTGGATGCCAGCGTGGCGGTCATCAAGACCGAGATCGCCCGCTTCGTGGCCTTGGCGCGCGCCCAGCTCGAACGCGATCCCACACTGCGCGACAAGCCCCGCAACCTGCTGCAAAGCATGATCGTCGCCGCGCAAACAGAAAGCGGCATCAGCGATGCCAATGTGGCCGGCAACGTGCTGACCATGCTGCTGGCCGG
>JAYUHT010000052.1:0-2705 GCA_043766725.1 Burkholderiales bacterium
CCGAGCAGTTCCCGTACACCACGTCACTGGGCTGGACGCTGGACAGCGGCAACTACTTCCCGGCACTCGAAAAAGTGCTGAAGGCGGTGGACTACGACGCCCTGCGCCGCGAGCAAGCGGCCAAGCGCGCCGACCCGAATTCGCCCACGCTGATGGGCATTGGCCTGGCCACGTTCACTGAAATCGTCGGCGCCGGGCCGACAAAGGTGTGCGACATCCTGGGCATCGGCCTGTTCGACAGTTGCGAGATTCGCGTCCACCCCACCGGCGGCGTGATCGCTCGCCTGGGCACCATGACCCAGGGCCAGGGCCATGCCACCACCTACGCGCAGATCATCGCCACCGAACTGGGCCTGCCTTCCAGTGACATCGTGGTGGAGGAAGGCGACACCGACAAGTCGCCCTACGGCGCGGGCACCTGGGGCTCGCGCTCCACGCCGGTGTCGGGCGCGGCCACGGCGCAAGCGGCGCGCAAGATCAAAGATAAAGCCAAGAAGATCGCCGCGCATTTGCTCGAAGTGGCCGAGGGCGACCTGGAATGGGAGATCGACCGCTTCAAGGTGGTGGGCAACCCAAGCCAGGCCAAGACCATGAAAGAGATCTGCATGGTCTCGCACACCGGCAACCTGCCTGCGGGCATGGAGCAAGGCTTGAACGCGGTGAGCTACTACGACCCGCCGAACATGACCTACCCCTTCGGCACCTACCTGTGCGTGGTCGACATCGACCGCTTCACCGGCGAAACCAAGGTGCGGCGCTTCTATGCGCTCGACGATTGCGGCACGCGCATCAACCCGATGATCATCGAAGGCCAGATTCACGGCGGCCTCACCGAAGCCTATGCCGTGGCCATGGGCCAGCAGATTCCGTTCGATGAAAACGGCAACCACCTGGGCAACAGTTTGATGGACTACTTTTTGCCCACGGCGATGGAAACGCCGCATTGGGAGACCGACCACACCGTCACGCCCTGCCCGCACCACCCGATCGGCGCCAAGGGCGTGGCCGAATCACCGCACGTGGGCGGCATTCCGTGCCTCAGCAATGCGGTGATCGACGCCTTTGCACACCTCGGCGTCACACACATGGACATGCCGCACAGCGCCTACCGCGTGTGGCAGCAGTGCCATGCCTTGGGGCTTGACCAGCGCGCATGAAAGTTCAGATCGAAAAGGCATTCCCCCTGCCCGGCTCGGCCGCGGCGGCTTGGGGCCTGCTGCAAGACATCGAGGCGGTGGCCGCGTGCATGCCCGGCGCGAAGATCACCGAGCGCATCGACGCCCAGCACTACAAGGGCACGGTGGCGGTGAAGTTCGGACCGGCCAACATGGCGTTTCGCGGCGAGGTCGAGGTCATGCTGATTGACCCCGCCACGCGCAGCGTGCGCCTGGTGGGCAAGGGCACGGATGCCACCGGCAGCTCGGGCGCGGCGATGGATCTCACCGCGCGCATCGAGGTGGTTGATGCGGCGAATTGCAACCTCGTTGGCAACAGCGAAGTGTCGATGAGCGGCAAGGCCGCGGCCTTTGGCGGGCGCATGATGAATGCGGTGGCCGACCAGGTGCTCAAGCAATTCGCCGACAACTTTGCCGCGCGGGTGCGGGCACTGGACGCGCAAATGCCAAGTGACCCGCCGGCGCCGGTTGGCGCTGACGCGGCCGAGCCTGCCGCACCAGCTCCCGCTGGTGCAGACAACGCCGCGGCGGCACCGCCCATAGCACCGCCCGCAACAGCGCCGCTGAACGGCCTGGCGCTGGCCTGGGCCGTCATCACGGCTTGGCTGCGCGATTTGTTCGCCAGCAAGCGCACATGAGTTCAGAGCACAGCGGCGAGTTCGCTGACTTGCAGCAGCAACTGGCCGGTGCCGGCTATGTGGCCGAGCCACAGCTGGTGGCCGCGCTGCTGTTGATGCAGGCGCTGGGCCGCCCGCTGCTGCTGGAAGGCGACGCCGGCGTGGGCAAGACCGAGGTAGCCAAGGTGCTGGCCGAGCTGCGGCAAACGCGGCTGATCCGCCTGCAATGCTATGAAGGGCTGGACGCGCACAGCGCGATGTACGAATGGAACTACCAGCGCCAACTGCTGGCCATCAAGCTGCTGGAGCAAGACAGTGCCAAAGACCTGGCGCCGAAGGAACAAGACATCTTCAGCGAGCGCTACTTGCTGCAGCGCCCCTTGCTCGAAGCCATTCGCTGCGAACAGGCGCCGGTGCTGTTGATCGACGAGGTCGATCGCGCTGACGAAGCCTTCGAGGCCTACCTGCTCGAACTGCTGTCCGACTTCCAGCTCTCGATCCCTGAACTCGGCACGCTGCACGCCATCACCCGCCCGCTGGTGGTGATCACCTCCAACGGCACGCGCGAGCTGTCTGATGCGCTGCGCCGGCGCTGCCTGTACCAATACATCGACTACCCCGACCACGCCAAGGAACTGGCCATCGTTCGCGCCAAGGCGCCGCAAGCACCGGCCGCGCTGGCGCAGCAGATCGTGGCCTTCGTGCAGGCGGTGCGCCGGCTGGACCTGCAAAAGCGCCCGGGCATTGCCGAAACACTCGACTGGACCGCCGCGCTGCTACGCCTGGGCATCACGGTGATCGACCAAGACGGCGCGCAGCGCATCCTCGACACGCTGAGCGCGCTGATCAAAACCCGTGACGACCGCGCCGCCTTGCCGCAAGCGGTGGTGGCACGGCTGGCCGCGGCGTGTTG
>JAYUHT010000053.1:0-7203 GCA_043766725.1 Burkholderiales bacterium
CACATCCAGCCGCGTCGGCCCGGCGCTGAGCACGCCGCCGCCAATTTCGTCGGCAATTTCGGTCGTGGAGACATCGATCACGCCACTGAGCAAGCCCGAAGCAACGAGTTTTTCCATTGACTGGCCGCCGGTACCCGTGGCGTGGAAGACGATGCAATCAAAGCGCTCGCTCAAGGCCTTGGTGACCGTCTGCACGCAGGGCGTGGTGACGCCGAACATGGTCAAGCCCAGCGCCGGCTTGGTGCTGTCGTGCACGCGAGGCGCATGCATCAACATGCCGGCCAGCGCATGCGCGCCGTTGGCCAGCACCTGCTCGCTGATGCGGTTGATGCCTTGCACATCGGTCACCGAATACATCATGCAGATGTCGCTCGGCCCCACATAGGGCCGCACGTCACCCGAGGCCATGGTCGACACCATCACCTTCGGCAGGCCAATGGGCAATGAGCGCATCGCCGGTGTGGCCAGCGCCGTGGCGCCCGAGCCACCGGCGCTGATCAAGCCACCCAGGTCAGCACGCGTGGCCACGAAGCGCTCGAAGGCCAGGGCCATGGCGGTGACGGCCGAACCGCGGTCTTGCGTGAACACCGCCGCTTCGCCGCCCGGGTGGTGGCGCGCCACCTCGCGCGGGTGCACGCTGGCCGAGGACATGGCGCCGCTGGTGGACAAATCAACCGTCACCGTGCGCACGCCCAACTTTTCAAGGCATTGGCGGATGTAGTTCAGCTCGCGGCCCTTGGTGTCGAACGTGCCGGCCACATAGGCGGCGCGCTTGGCGCTGGCCGCGACGGGAAATTCAATCACCTGCGCCGCGGGCCGCGGCATGTCTGATGTGGCCGGCGCAGCGCGCGTGGGCGGGGATGCGGGCTGCGTGGGCTCAAACAACACGTCGGCCACGGGCTGCATCGGATCCACCGCATTCCAGCGCGTGTAGCCGCGCACCGTGGTGGCCGCACCCGGGTTGGGCAGGCTGGCACCAAAGGCGCGTTGCACCGTCCACACCGGCATGGGCTCTGCGCTGGTGGCGGCCGCTTCGTCAGCAACCGGTGCCTCGTCAGCCTGCGAGCGCAGGCCCAGCAGGCGTTGCTGTAGCCCCGCATCGGCGCCCAATTCCGTGCTGGCATGCTCGCTGGCGATGCGGCCATTGACCATCACCGCCACGCGCTGCGCCACGTCAATGGCCACGCCCAGGTTCTGCTCCACCAGCAGCACCGAAATCTCGCGTTCGCTTTGCAGTTCGCGCAAGGCCTGCACCACGTGTTCAACGATGATCGGCGCCAGGCCTTCGGTGGGCTCGTCCATCACCAGCAGACGCGGCTCCAGCAGCAAGGCGCGGCCGATGGCCAGCATCTGTTGCTCGCCGCCTGAGAGCTGCGCGCCACCGTTGGCCTTGCGCTCGGCCAGGCGCGGGAACATGGCGTAAACACGATCCACCTCGCGTCGCTTGCGTGCCACCAGATGCAAGGTTTCGTCTACGGTTAGTGACGGCCAAATGCGCCGCCCCTGCGGCACATAGGCCACGCCCAGGCGGGTGATGACATGCGGGCTGCGGCCCAGGATCTCTTCGCCCGCCAGCCTGATGCTGCCGCGCGCTGGCACCAGGCCGGTGATGGCATTGCACAGCGTGGTCTTGCCCATGCCGTTGCGCCCCACGATGCCCAGCACGCCGCTGCCAAAGGCCAGCCGCACTTCTTGCAGGGCGTGGGCGCGGCCGTAGTAAACGTCCAAGCCCTCAATGGCCAGGATGGGCGTGCGCGGCTTCACTTGATCGCGGTCGTGGCGGGCCATCAGTGTTTGCCACCCATGTAGATCGCCTGCACCTGCGCGTCGTTTTCGATCTCGTCGGGCGTGCCGGTCTTGAGCAGCGCGCCGTTGTGCATCACGCTCACCCTCTCAGCCACACGCAGGGCAATGTCCAGGTCGTGCTCGATCAGCACAAAGCTCATGTGCGTGGGCAGCGAGCCCAGCAGCGCCACCAGTTCGCGCCGCTCGGCGGGCGACAGGCCGGCCGCGGGCTCGTCAAACAGGATCAAACGCGGCGCGCCGGCCAGCGCCATGCCAATTTCCAACTGGCGCTGCTGGCCGTGCGACAAGGCGCCCACGGGTTGCTCGGCAATGTGGCTCAGGCGCACGCGCTGCAACAGCTCTTCAGTGGCCACGCGCGAAGCATGGCCGGCACCGGTGCGCCACAGCGCAAAGCGGCCATTGGCCACGCCGCGCACAGCCAAAAAAAGGTTGTCCCGAACCGTTAACTCGCGGAACAGCAAAGACGATTGATAGGTGCGGCGCAACCCCTTGCGAATGCGCTCATGCGCGGGCAGTTCGGTGATGTCTTCACCAAAGAATCGAATGCGCCCGCTGCTGGCCGGAAAGTCGCCGGTGATGGTGTTGAACAGCGTTGTCTTGCCCGCACCGTTGCTGCCCAGGATGGCGTACTTCTGGCCAGCGGCCACGGTGAGCGACACCGCGTCCACGGCGCGCAAGGCGCCGAAGACGCGGCTCACGCTATCAAGCACCAGGGCGTCGCCTGACAGCAACTGCGCCCCGGCCGCCAGCCCCCTTGCAGGGCCGGCGGTGGTGGGCGCTTCAGTGCTCAACGCAGCCATGCGTGCTCGCTCAACACGCGCTAACTTTCGACATCACTTCCGGCAATCCGGAATGTCGCGCGAACCCAGGCCCATCTTCTTGAATTCAGCCTCGGGCAGACCCAGGGTCTGGGTGATGTTGGGCACCACCTTCACCACCTTGTTGAAGTACGAGCCATCGGCCGCCTTGGCCACTTCGGTGATGTAGGTCGGGCCGACGCCGTTGCGGTTGGCGTCGATCTGAATTTCGCCCGCCGGGCCGGCGAACTTGGTCTTCTGCAGCGCTTCGCGGTAAGCCTTCTGGCCGCCGGACAAGTCACCCTTCACCGCGTCCAGCGCATTCAGCGTGGCCATGGTGTTGATGTAGTACAAGTAGGCAAACAGCGAGGGGCTGGGGAAGCCGTCTTTGAACGTCGCCTTGTATTCGGCCACAAACTTTTTCCACTCGGGCGTGTCGATCGAATCCGCCATGGGGCCGGCTGATGCCGTGCCCAGCAGCGACTCGCGCCTCTTGCCCTTGTAGTTGAGCACGGTTTGGTCCACCGCAATCGAGCCGCCCACCATGGGCTTGTTGCCGCCAGTCTGTTCGTACTGGGTGAGGAAGTTCACCGCGTCAGAGCCGCCCAGCACCACCAGCAGCGCATCGACGTCTTTGGGGATCTTGGCGATCACCGATGCGTAGTCTTTCGTGCCCAGCGGCACCCAGGCCTTGTCAACCACCTTGCCGCCCTTGGCGCAGTAGCTGGCCATGAAACCCTGCACCTGTGAGTACGGGAAACCGTAGTCTTCGGCGATCAGGAACATCTTCTTGTAGCCCTTGGCCAGGGCATGCTCGCCCAGGCCCACCATCCACTGCGCGCCTTCGGTGTTGAAGCGGTAGAAATTGGCCGCCGGGTCGTTCAACGTGGTGGCCTGCGCGCCCGATGAACCGTTGATGAAGGTGATGCCCGGCTGCGTCTTGGCGTAGTTCTTGACGGCGATGCCTTCGTCACCCGACAGCGGGCCGATCATCAGTTGCACCTTGTCTTGCTCAACCGCCTTGCGCGTGGCGGCCACGGCTTTGTCGGGCGTGGCGTCGGACGACACTTTCACGAACTCGATCTTCTTGCCGCCGGCCATGCCGCCCTTGTGCTTGAGCGCCAAGTCGGCGCCGCGCATGCTGTCTTGGCCAGGCGCCGCGAACGGGCCTTCGAGTGTGGCCAGCACGCCGATCTTCAGCGTTTCTTGCGCCAAGGCGGAACCCGCCAACACGGCCAGCGCTGCTGCGCCGGCGATTGAACGAAGCAAATGTATATGAATCACTTTCACGGCAGTCTCCTAGGGTTGGAAGTGGCCGCATCGGTTGCAAAGCGCGCACGAAAATTCGAACAAGCGCGCGCCCACAGCCCGAGCAAGCCGTCGGGGGAAAACAAGACGATGGCCAGGAACACGCCACCGATCACCAGGTTGAAGCGCTCCCGAAAACCGGGCACCAGGTCGATAGCGAAGTTCTGCAACAGCACGAAGACGATGGCGCCGACAAACGCGCCAATCGGGTGCTTCATGCCGCCGAGCACGGCGATGATGAGGATGTTGATCATCGCCCCGGTGTTCACCGTGCCGGGCGAGATGCGGTTGTTGTACCAAACCATGAGCACCCCGCCCACGGCCGCAATCAAGCCTGCCAGGGCGTGCGCGGCTACGCGGTGCGCGGTGACGTGAAAGCCCAATGCCGCCATGCGCCGCGGGTTGTCGCGAATGCCTTGCAAGGCCACACCAAAGGGTGCGCGCACCAGGTGGTGGATGAAGAAATAACCGATCAAGGCACAGCCCAGGCAGAGGTAGTAGAACGGCAGCGGCTCGCGCAAGTCAAGCTCGCCCAGCGTGGGCGCGAAGACCTTGTTGAAGCCCTGGAAGCCGTTGAACAGGCTGTAGTTCTGTTGCGCGAAGTAGAAGAACGCCACGCCGATGGCCAGCGTGATCATGATGGTGTAGATGCCTTCCGTGCGCACCGCGAGCCAACCAATCAGCGCCGCCACTGCGGTGGCGATGCCCAGCGCAAACAACACCGCCAGCCACCACGGCCAGCCCAGGCTGACGGCGGGCAGGCTGCTGCTGCCGAATATGGCCACCAGGTAGCCGGCCAACCCGGCCACCGACATTTGCGCCAGCGACACCATGCCGCCGTAGCCGCCGATCAACGTCAGCGACAAGGCAATCAGCCCCAGCAGCAGCGCCTGCGCGCCGACCTGGAAGGTGAAGAACGGCGTGGCGAACAAGGGGTAGAGCAACGCGAACGCCAAGACCAGCACGTGCCGCGCCGCCACCGGCCGCCATAACGCTGCAAGCCAGGGCGGCACACCAACGGGGGCTGAGCGGTCTGGAACGGTAGTGGCTGCGGCCACGCTGCGCGCCGGCGCGGCGCCGGCGCGCATGGCATGGCGCCACTGGGCGGCACTCATACAGCTGCCCTCACGCCGCTTTCCCCATGATGCCGCGTGGCTTGAAGGCCAAGGCCACGACCATGATGACGAAGGTGAACACCACGCTGTAGGTTGGCGCGTAGGCCTGGCCAAACTGCTCGGCCAGGCCGATGAGCAAGGCGCCGATGGCCGCGCCCACCACGCTGCCCATGCCGCCGACGATGACCACCACCAGTGAAGCCAACAGGTAGCGCGTGTCTTCGCCCGGCGACACCGACAGCGCCGTGCCGCCCACCACGCCGGCCAGCCCGGCCAGCCCGGCGCCGATGGCGAAGGTGAGCGCAAAGACGAGCTGCACGTTCACGCCCGATGCGGCGAGCATGCCGCGGTCATCAACCCCCGCGCGGATCATCATGCCCACGCGGGTGCGCGCCAGAAACCACCACAGGCCCAAACCGATGGCTGCAGCGGCAAAGAGCACGGCGATGCGGTAGGTGGGGAACTTCTCCACCAGCGGCAGCTCGGTGGAGCCGTAGATCCAGGCCGGTGGGTCGAAGGTGTAGATCTCGGCGCCCCAGCCCCACAGCATCAAATCAGCCAGCACGATGGACAGGCCAATCGTCACCAGCGTCTGGCGCAAGTCTTGCCCCGGCATGTGGCGAAACACCAGCACCTGCATCAGCAAGCCCAGCAACGCCGCTGCCAGGAAGCCGGCCACCACGGCCAGCACCCACGAGCCGGTGGCTTCGCCCACCATCCAGCCCACATAGGCACCCAGCAGGTAGAGCGAGCCATGCGCCAGGTTAACGTTTCGCATCAGCCCGAACACCAGCGTGAAGCCGCTGGCCACCAGGAAGTACAGGCAGGCCAGGGTCAGGCCATTCAGCAAGGTTTTGAAGAACAGGGTTGAATTGTCGGCCAGGGCCCAGACGCACAGCGCCGCCAGCACGGCCAGCACCGCCCACCAGAAGGCGCGCTGCCAGCTTGAGGCGCGCGATGGCGTCACGCCGCCCACCCGTAGCCTTGCGCGCCGGACAGCTCGGGCGTCTTGGCGAAGGTGCCGTCTTTCATCACCGCCAGAATGCGCTTGGGTTCGCGCAGCAGCGCCAGGTTGGCCAGTGGGTCGCCGTCAATCAGCAGCAGGTCAGCCAGGTAGCCTTCCTTGATCAAACCCAACTCGCTACCGCGTTGCATGATCTGGCCGCCATACAGCGTGGCTGAGCGGATGGCTTCGCTGGGCGTGAAGCCGAGGTGGCGCACGAAGAATTCCAGGTCGCGCGCGTTCTGGCCATGCGGCGTGAAGGCGAATCCGTAGTCGCCACCCGGCAGCACGCGAACACCGCGTTTGTGCATGGCGCGCAGGCTTTGCAGCGCGGCTTCCCATTCATGCTGGTAGCCCATTTCCACCGCCTGGGCGCGGCTGATGCCGTAGGCCTCAGCCTCGTTGAGCATGGCGTACAAGATGGCGAGGCCGGGCGCGACGAAGACGCGGTCTTTGGCCGCTTCGAGCATGTCCAGCGCTTCTTCATCGGTGTAGCTGGCGTGGTAGATCACATCAATGCCATGGCGCAGCGCCTGCTTCACCGACTCGGCCGAACGCGCATGCGCCGTGCCACGCTTGCCGCGCATGCGCACCTCTTCCATGGCGGCGGCCACTTCGGCATCGGTCATCCAGGTGGTTTGCGCGGGCGACTGCGGCGTGAAATTGTCGCCCGACAAATTCAGCTTGATCTGGTCGCAGCCGTACTTCAAGAACATGCGCACCACCTTGCGCATCTCATCAGCGTTGTTCACGTTCACGCCGAAGCTGAATTCCGGGAACGGCAAGTGAGGCAAGGTCTCGTCGCCCAGGCCACCTGGAACGGTAATCTCCTGGCTCGCCGCCAGGTAGCGCGGGCCAGGAATTTGGCCGGCGTTGATGGCGTTGCGGATCACCACATCGAGCCGCGGCTTGGCGCAGGCCGCGCCCACACACGAGGTGAAGCCGGCCTGCAGATACTGCTTGGCCACCTTGGCGCACCACAAAACATGCTCTTCCAGAGGCATGCGCTGAAT
Source organism: Burkholderiales bacterium (assembly GCA_043766725.1). Taxonomy (GTDB): domain Bacteria; phylum Pseudomonadota; class Gammaproteobacteria; order Burkholderiales; family Burkholderiaceae_C; genus Rubrivivax. The sequence continues at coordinate 7,043 of JAYUHT010000053.1, forward strand.
GGCTTCGAGCGTGGCCGTGTTGTTCCACGAAAAATGTGTGTGGGCTTCACACATGCCGGGCATGAGCGTGGCGCCGGCGCCATCAACCACCTGCGTGCCCGGCGGCGCGATGGCCGCGCTGCTGCGGCTGACCTGCCGGATGCGGTTGCCCTGCACCAGCA
>JAYUHT010000054.1:0-18843 GCA_043766725.1 Burkholderiales bacterium
GGCGACTTGCTGCGCGCCGCCGGCGCCACCGAGCGGCTGATGGAGCTGCTGGCCAGCGTGTCGCCGGTGCTCGACACGGCCCAGCCGCGCGCGCTGCCAGCCGTCACCGCGGGCTCCACGGTGGCGCTGAGCGGAGTCACCTTCCACTACCCCTCGCGCCCGACGCAGGCGGCCTTGCGCGACGTGTCTTTCAGCGTGGCGCCGGGCGAGACGGTGGCCTTGGTGGGCCCCAGCGGTGCGGGCAAGAGCACAGTGCTGCAACTGCTGCTGCGCTACTACGACGTGAGCGCCGGCGCGGTGCGGCTCGATGGCGTGGCCCTGCCTGACTTGGCCTTGGGCGACTTGCGCGGGCGCATCGGCATCGTGCCGCAGGACAGCACCGTGTTTTCCACCAGCGCGCTGGAAAACATCCGCTATGGCCGGCCCACGGCCAGCGATGAAGAAGTCATCGCGGCGGCGCGGGCCGCCTACGCGCACGACTTCATCAGCGCCCTACCCGAGGGCTATGCCACGTTCCTGGGTGAACGCGGCGTGCGCTTGTCGGGCGGCCAGCGCCAGCGCATCAGCATTGCGCGTGCGATGCTGAAGAACCCGCCGCTGCTGCTGCTGGATGAAGCCACCAGCGCGCTCGACGCCGAGAGCGAGCGCATGGTGCAGGCCGCGCTCGAAGCGGCGATGAGCGGGCGCACCACCATCGTCGTGGCGCACCGCCTGGCCACCGTGCTGCGGGCCGATCGCATCATCGTGCTGGAGGCCGGGCGCATCGTCGACATGGGCAGCCACGCCGAGCTGGTGGCGCGTGGTGGCCTCTATGCACGCCTGGCGGCCATGCAGTTTGAACAGGCATAATTCATGCACACGATTTTTGGAGAATGCCATGCGCCGGTTTCGTGAATCCCCCAAGCGGCCGATCAATCTGTCGCTCAACGCGGCGGTGCTGGACATGGCCAAAGAGATGGGGCTGAACATCTCACAAACCGTTGATGCCTTGCTGACCGAAGAAGTGCAGCGCCAGTACTGGGCGCGCTGGCAGCATGACAACGCCGAAGCCATTGCGGCGTACAACGCGCGCATTGAGCGCGAAGGCCTGTTTTCAGATCGCTACCGCACTTTCATGCGCAAGGATGCTGACCGCAATGCGGCATGAGACGCCCGGTGTCAAGCCCCACCGTTTTGCGCGCGCGCCAAGCGCCGCCACGGTGCGCAGCTCGCAAGCTTTCGAGTAACCGGCGTGGCGCGCTTCGACATCTATAGCAACCCCTACGCGCCCGAGCGCAGCCACACGCCCTATGTGCTGGACATCCAGAATGACCATCTGGGCCCCTTGGCCACGCGGGTCGTGATTCCGCTTCGCACCGCGAAGAGCATGGGGGTGTTGGCACCCAGCCTGAACCCGACCATCACCGTGGACGGCAAGACCGTGATCCTGGACACCACAGCGTTGGCGCCCGTGCCGGCCATCATGCTCAAGCGCCCGGTGGCCGACGCGCGGCGCTGGCATGCCGAGGTGGCCGACGCCTTGGATACCCTGTTCGGAGCCTATTGACGTGCAAACCAACCCCCGCCCCGCCCGCAGCCAGTACGAAGACTTCATGCGCCACGTCTACGCCAACGGCGTGGCCAAGACCGACCGCACCGGCACCGGCACGCGCAGCGTGTTCGGCCATCAGATGCGGTTTGATTTGAGCGAAGGCTTTCCGCTGGTCACCACCAAGAAGGTGCACCTCAAGTCCATCATTCTTGAGTTGCTGTGGTTCCTGCGTGGCGACTCCAACGCGCGCTGGCTGCAAGAACGCGGCGTGACGATCTGGAACGAATGGGCCGCGGCTGATGGCGAACTCGGCCCGGTATACGGCGTGCAGTGGCGCAGTTGGCCCACGCCGAACGGCGGCCACATCGACCAGATCACCGAAGTGATGAACCAGCTCAAGGCCAACCCCGAATCACGCCGCCTGATCGTGAGCGCCTGGAACGTGGCAGAGCTGCCCAAGATGGCGCTGGCGCCGTGCCACGCGCTGTTCCAGTTCTATGTGGCCCCCGCAGACTCGCCTTCGGCGCGGGGAAAACTCTCCTGCCAGCTCTACCAGCGCAGCGCCGACATCTTCTTGGGCGTGCCGTTCAACATCGCCAGCTACGCCTTGCTCACGCACCTGGTGGCGCAGCAATGCAACCTGGAGGTGGGCGACTTCATCTGGACCGGCGGCGACTGCCACATCTACAACGACCACCTGCCGCAGTGCGAATTGCAGCTCTCGCGCACGCCGCTGCCCTACCCGGTGTTGGAAATCAAACGCCACCCCGCCAGCTTGTTCGACTACGCCTACGAAGACTTCGCCGTGCTGGGCTATGAAGCCCACCCGCATATTGCGGGCAAGGTCAGCAAGTAAAGGCAAGTCTCCTCAGGCCGGCACGGGTCGAGGGCCGGGCCGCCATGGGCCACAGGCCCATGGCCTCAGTTCAAGCCGCTTGCGCCGTGCTGCGCGCCAGCACCATGTTGATGGTGTGGTTCAGTACCGCTGGATCGATCGGTTTGGAGACGTAGTCGTCCATGCCGGCGCGCATGTACTCGTCACGGTCGGCCAGCATGGCGTTAGCCGTCACGGCCACGATCGGGATCTGCGCCACGGTGCCCGCCAGCAGTCGGATGGCCCGGGTGGCCTGCGGGCCATCCATTTCGGGCATCTGCACGTCCATCAACACCAGGTCATAGCGCTCGCGCTGCACCTGTGCCACGGCCTGGCGGCCATCACCCACGATGTCGCACGCATGGCCCAGTTTCTCCAGCAAGGCCTGGATCAGGATCTGATTGACGGCGTCGTCTTCGGCCACCAGGATGTGCAGCCGCGGCGCGGCATTCGCGCTTGCCGGCGCGCTGCGCAGGGCCTCGGCTCGTGCCTTGGTTTGGCTCACCGGCAAGGCCAACAAGACCCTGAATGTGCTGCCCTGCCCCTGCTTGCTGCGCACGCTGATCTGTCCACCCATCAACGTGATGATCTCGCGGCAGATGGCCAGGCCCAGACCGCTGCCGCCATAGCGGCGCGAGCTGCTGTTGTCGGCCTGGGTGAAGCGTTCGAACAGCGTGGGCAAGGCGGCGGCCGGAATGCCGATGCCGGTGTCTTGCACGCTCAGCTCCAGGCCCACGCGTCCATCCGGCAGCCACTTGTAGGCCAGGTGCAGCTCGATACGGCCGCGCTCGGTGAACTTCAAGGCATTGCCCACCAGGTTGATCAGCACCTGGCGGAAGCGGTCGGCGTCGCCCAGCAGCCACGGTGGCTGGTTCTGCGCTGGATCGGGGGTGCAGCGGGCGTCAAGTGCCAGCCCGCGCGCGGTCGCCCGCGTGCCCAGCATGCCCATCACATCCTGCACCGCCTGCCACGGTGAAAAGGGCACCTGCCGCAAGCTCATGCAACCGGCCTCGACCTTGGACAGGTCGAGGATGTCGTTGATGAGGCTCAGCAGGCTGCGCCCCGAGCTTTGAATCAACTCGGCGTACTTGCGCTGCACGGCGTCGAGCCGGGTGTCAAGGATCAAGCCGTTCAGCCCCAGCACGGCATTCAGCGGCGTGCGAATCTCGTGGCTCATGGCGGCCAGGAAGCGCGACTTGGAATCGTTCGCTGCCTCGGCAGCCTGCAAGGCATGCTGCAAGCGGCGTTCGCCGGCCGTGATGTCACGGTACACGCTCACAACGCCGCCTTCGGGCGTGGCGCGCTCGACCGAATGCACCACCATGCCATTGGCCAAGGTCTGCTCATGCACGCCGCCGTCATCATGGCGGCGGGAACGACGGATCTGCTTCCAGGCCTCGCGCTCCTGCTCGGTGGCGTCAGGCTGCACGTACACCGCGGCGATGTCGATGAAGCGCTCGAACGGCACACCCACCGCCACCACACCACGCAGCCAAGGAAACAGCTCCAGGTAGCGCGCGTTCCAGGCCAGCACACGGTCTTGCGCGTCGCACAGCAGCAGGCCGTCCGACATCGACTCCAGGGCCTGTTCCAGCGAGGCCTTGGACTGCGCCATTTGCGCCCGCGCCGCGCGCAGGCTGCGCGCATTCCACAGCGCAAAGCGGCCCACGGCCACGATCAGCAAGATGAAGCCACCGGCCACGGCCAGAGTGACGTTGCGTTCGCCGCGCCAACGCGCCATAGCGTCGTGCAGCGGCTGGCTGACGCTGAGCTGCATGTTGCGGTAAAGCGTGGGTCGCGCGGTCACCAAGGACTCCGCCCCACCCAGGCGGGCCGGGCCTTGGAACACCTTGCCCGACAGCTGCGCGCTGCTCAGCGGCTTGATCAGGCTGCCCAGCACGCGCTCGTTGGCGGGCACGGTGGCCAGCAGCATGCCATCGTCACGCTCGAAGGCCACCACCAGGCCCTTGGTCTCTTCGCCCTGGGCAATCACGTCGGCCAGCAACTGCAGCTGCACTTCGGCCACCGCCACCAGGGCCTGGCCCTGCAAGCGCACGCTGCGGGCAAAGTACAAGGAACGCTCACCGGTCATGAAGTTGTTGACCGGTGCGCTCACCATCAGGGTGGGCGCCTCCTCGGCCAGCACGCTGCCCAAGAAGCCCGCGGGCAGCGCCAAGCCCAGGCGCAGGGTGTTGGCATCGGCAGCGGCAACGACCTGGCCCTGCGCGCTGAGCAGCACCACGTCGCGCAGCATCATGTCGCGCTGCTGCACGCCGCGCAGCAGGCGCTGGGTGCGATCGTTCTGCGACACGGGCGCGCCGACTTGAGCGTCGTCCAGCAACTGCGGCAAGCCGGCCAGCATCAGGTCGATGCCCAGCAGGTTGCGATTCAACGTCGCCTCGGCGGCGCTGACGAAGTGCTCGGTGAGCCGGGCACGTTCCGCCAACTCCTGCTGGCGCGTCCCGGCCAGCATGGCCGCGGCGGTGGCCACCACGGCCACCACAAACACAAACGCGGTGAAGTGGATCGCGACGTCTTGCCGCAAGAGTTTGAACATGGCTGCGGGCCGGGGACTCAGACGTGTGCGTGCAAGGCGCAGGTTCAGCGCGTGGTCTCAGCCGCCTGCGCTCAGCGCGCGATCGCGGTGATGCCCAGCGCGGTGCCGATGGTCTGGTTCCAGACCTGCGCGCACGGGGTACCGCAACGCTGCACCCAGCGCGCCAGCACGGTGGCGGCAAAGATCTCGCGCCGGCGCGCCTCGTCGGCACTGGTGGCGCGCACCTCTTTCATGCTGCCCTTGCGCGCGCTGGCGCAAGCGGCCGCGCCGATGTTGCAGCTCACGCCCTGGCCGGTGTCGCGGTCGGCCATTTCCCAGATCTGCTGCTCCAGCTTGGCGATCTCGGGCTTGAGCATGCTGCGCTGCGCCAGCGTCAGCGCCTGCCACGCCGCGCTGTTGGCGCCGAAGATCGACAGCCCCCAGTTCACCGGCATGGAGTGGATATGCGTGGTCACCTCATGCAGGCCGATGGTGTTGCCCGACATGGTGCCGGTGATGACGCAGTCGATGTTGCCGTTGCGCACGTTGGCCAGGATCTCGGCGAACCCCGTGCGCACCGCCGTGCCGCCCAGGGCTTCAACCATGTCGGACTGCGAAGTGCTGGAGGTGCGCACGCGCCGCCCGGCCAGGTCAGCCAGGCCGTTGATGGGCTGGTTGCAGAAGGTCACCTGCGCCGGGTAGCTGTACACGGCGAGCAGTTCGATGCCGTATTGCTCGCGCAGCGTCTTTTCCAGGAACGGCCGGTACGCCGCCACGGCGCGGCGCAGGCTGCCCATGTCGGGGCTCAGGCCGGCCAGGTCGGGCGCGCTGAGCACCATGTCCTGCGGCGCCGCCAGGCTGAGCAGCGCCGTGCCGAACGGCACCACCCCTTGCTGCATCAGACGCAGCATTTCCGGCGGCTTGATGCCGGCGCGGTCGAACGGCACGATTTCGGCCGACAACTGGCCGCCACTCAGGCGTTGCAGGTCGCGCACCCAGAACGGCTCTTCGAACTGCGTGTACTGGTTCACACCGGCCAGGCCACCCACCACGCGCAAGCGCGCGCTGCCCGGCGCTTCAAGCGCCAGCGTGGCGGGCACGGCCATGGCAAGGGTGCCCGCTGCCAGCACAGCGCGCAGCGAAGCAAAAAACGAGTTGGATCTGATCATGCGATGAACTCCGAAGAGACCCGCGGCCTTGCGATGCAACGGCCTGCACGCCAGCGTGCTGGGGGTTGCAGTCGTATCGGCACAATGTTTCAAACTCTTGAGCCACGCCGCCGTGGCCTCTGTTATGCCCGACACGCCCACCGTGTGCCTGATTGCCGCCCTGGCCCGCAACCGCGTCATCGGCGCGGGCCAGGCCCTGCCCTGGCATTTGCCGCCAGACATGGCGCACTTCCGCCGCGCCACCGCCGGCCATGCTGTGGTGATGGGGCGCAAGACCTGGGAGTCCTTGCCCGCCAAGTTCCGCCCGCTACCTGGGCGGCGCAATGTGGTGCTGACGCGGCGCGCCGACTACCAGGCTGCCGGCGCCGAAGTGGCCCCCTCGCTGGGTGCCGCTTTGCGGCTCTTGCACGCTGCCGACAAGGTGTGCGTGATCGGCGGCGCCGGGGTCTTTGCCCAAGCCTTGCCGCTGGCCGATGAATTGCTGCTCACCGAAATCGACCGCGACTTCCACGGCGACGTCTACTTCCCCGCGCTTCCCGCGGGCTGGGTGGAAGTGCAGCGCGAAAGCCACCAGGCCCAAGCGCCGAACGACTTCGTCTTCGCGTTCGTGACCTATCGAAAGACGAGTTAAGTAGTGATAAGGCGGTACCGGTCGCAGCACCGGCCGCAGCACCCGACAAGGCGCGGGTTGCGATCCGTCTGCGTTCGGTCTTGAAGACTTGCAGGGCCGCCGTGGCGCGCTTGCGCGTCCGCCCTATAAGCAGCAGACTTGTGCTGCTCGGAGCGACCATGAACAAACTGCTTGTCCCCGCCATCGTCGTCACGCTTGTGGCTTGCAGCATGGCCCCCGCGCTCGCTGCCAACGAAGCCGCCAGTGCCCCGGGCGCGCCGAGCACTCCGGCACGTGACTTCGGCGGCGACCACTTCGTGCTGGGCGGCGCACCACGCGTCGAGCAGCCGGTGAGTGGCGACCTGTTCGTGGCGGGTGGCAATGTGGAGGTGGATGCCCCGGTGAGCGGTGACGCCGTGGCCGTGGGCGGCAACCTGCGCCTGGCCGGCACGGTGGGGCGCAATGTCTATGCGGCCGGCGGGCGCCTGGTCATCGAGGCACCGGTGGGCCAAAACCTGCGCCTGGCTGGTGGCCAGATTGAACTGCGCCCCAAGGCCACGGTGGCCGGCAACCTCAGCGTCTTCGGCGGCCAGATCACGCTGCGCTCGGCCGTCAAGGGCAGCGTTCAGGTCGGCGGCGGGCGGGTGCTCATCGACGCGCCTGTGGATGGCGATGTGATGGGCGGCGCCGGCCAGCTCGAATTGGGGCCTAACGCACGCATTGGCGGCAAGCTCAGTTACCGCAGCGGCAACACACTCATCCGCGACCCGGCTGCGCAAGTGGCCGGCGCAGTTGAACAGCTGGCCGTACCGATGGGCGCCTCGGCTCCCGTGCCCAAGCGCGACCGCCACATGGAACGTGAAGGCCGCTCGCGCTTTGCCTTGGCCGGTGGCAGCATGATCTGGAGCCTGGGCCTGATGCTGCTGGCCGCGGTGCTGGTGGCAGCACTGCCCGCCACCGCGCTGCGCGTGGCCGGCACCTGGCGCAGCCGTTTCGGTGCCAGCCTGTTGTGGGGCTTGATCGTGCTGATGTGCTGGCCGGTGGCTGCGCTCCTGCTGCTCATCACGCTCATCGGCGCGCCCGTGGCACTGGCGGCGATGCTGTTGTACCCAGTGCTGCTTTTATTGGGCTATGTGAGCAGCGGCGTGGCGGCGGGCCAATGGGCGTTGCAGCGCGTCAAGCCCGAAGCCGCGGCGCAGCCCAAGTGGCGCATCGGCTTCGCCGCGGTGGGTGTGCTGGCGTTGGCCGTGCTCGCCTGGGTGCCGCTGCTGGGCATGCTGGTGGCGCTGCTGGCCGTGCTGGCGGGGCTGGGGGCGATGGCATTGCAGTTTCAGCGCGGCACCGAGGCAACTCCACAAGCAGCGGCGTGAACAAAAACGCCCGCAGGCGCGGGCATTTTCATTGGAGGAGAGGGAGGGATTCGAACCCTCGGAACCTTGCGGTTCGCCTGATTTCGAGTCAGGTACATTCGACCACTCTGCCACCTCTCCAGGTGTCTGTCGCGCGGGTCTGGCGCAAAGCGAAGGGCGCGATTCTATCGGATCAAACTCGCAGCTCCGTGGCCCCGCCAATGTATGAACGCAGCGCCGCCGGCACCTCGATGCTGCCATCTTCGCGCTGGTAGTTTTCAAGCACCGCCACCAGCGCACGGCCCACCGCCAAGCCGGAGCCGTTCCAGGTGTGCACCAGTACCGTCTTGCCCTGGGCATTGCGAAAACGCGCTTGCATGCGCCGCGCTTGAAACGCCTCGCAGTTGCTCACCGAACTGATCTCGCGGTAGGCGTTCTGACCCGGCAGCCACACTTCCAGGTCATACGTCTTGGTGCTGCCAAAACCCATGTCGCCCGCGCACAGCGTGACCACGCGGTACGGCAAAGCCAGCTTTTGCAGAATAGCCTCGGCGTGGCCAAGCATGGCCTCCAGCGCGGCGTAGCTGTGCTCGGGCTGCACGATCTGCACCATCTCGACCTTGTCGAACTGATGCTGGCGAATCATGCCGCGCGTGTCGCGCCCGGCGCTGCCGGCTTCAGAGCGGAAGCACGGGCTGTGCGCGGTAAGCTTGATGGGCAAGGCAGCGGCTTCAAGGATCTCACCGCGCACGCTGTTGGTGAGCGAGATCTCGCTGGTTGAGATGAGGTACTGCTCTTGTTGCGCTTCGTCGCCACCGCGCAGTACCCAGAACATGTCTTCCTTGAACTTGGGCAACTGGCCCGTGCCTTCAAGCACCTCGCGGTTCACGATGTACGGCGTGTAGCACTCGGTGTAGCCGTGCTCGGTGGTCTGCACGTCCAGCATGAACTGCGCCAGCGCGCGGTGCAGCCGCGCCACCGGGCCGCGCAGGAAGCTGAAACGCGCGCCACTGAGGCGCGCGCCGGTGTCGAAATCCAGGCCCAGCGGCGCGCCCAGGTCGACATGGTCCTTGGCCGTGAAGCCGAATTCGCGCGGCGTGCCCCAGCGTTTCAATTCCACGTTGGCGGCTTCATCGCTGCCCAGTGGCACGCTTTCATGCGGCAGGTTGGGCAGGCCCATCAACATGTCATCGAGCTGCGCTTGGATGGCCTGCAAACGCTGGGCGCCGCTGTGCAACTCAGTGGCAATCTGGCTCACCTGATTCATTAGGTCTGCGGCGTCTTCGCCCTTGGCCTTGCGCTGGCCGATCTGCTTGCTTGAAGCGTTGCGCTGCGCTTGCAGCGCCTCGGTGCGCATCTGCACGGCCTTGCGCTCGGCCTCGAGCGCGACGTACAGCTCCACGTCGAGATAGGGTTGCGGGTTCTTGCGGGTTTGCAGGCGGCTGACGACCTGGCCCAAGTCGCGGCGCAGCAAGCTGATGTCAAGCATGGTGTACTTTCAGTGAGCGATTTCAAACGTTGTTGCCGCGCCAGGTGCGCGACGCGAAGCCAAACATGCGCCTGCGCGCAAGCGCGTCAGGATCGCCCCGCAGCCAGCATGCTCTTGTCGCCCAGGCCCAGCGGCAACGGGAAGTGGGTGTGCTCCTTCACGCCGTCCATGTTGCGCACGCTCACCGCGCCAAGTTCGCGCAGCCGCTCGATCACCTGGCGCACCAGGATGTCAGGCGCCGAGGCACCGGCCGTGAGGCCCACGCAGCGCTTGCCTTCGAACCACTCGGCCTTCAGGTCGGCCGCGGTGTCGACCATGTAACCCGGTGTGCCCAGGCGCTGCGCCACTTCGCGCAGGCGGTTGCTGTTGCTGCTGCTGGGGCTGCCCACCACCACCACCACATCCACCAGCGGCGCCAGCAGCTTCACCGCGTCTTGCCGGTTCTGCGTGGCGTAGCAAATGTCTTGCATCTTGGGTTCGCGCACATGCGGGAAGCGCGCCTTCACCGCGGCCAAAATCTCGGCCGCGTCGTCCACGCTCAGCGTGGTCTGCGTCACCACCGCCAGGCGCTGCCCGCGCGGTTGCGCGTGGGCCACGCCGGCCACGTCTTCCACCAGGTAAATACCATCACTCAACTGGCCCATGGTGCCTTCCACTTCGGGGTGGCCCTTGTGGCCGATCATGATGAATTCATAACCCTCGCGCGCCAGCTTGGCCACTTCCACGTGCACCTTGGTCACCAACGGGCAGGTGGCATCGAAGACCTGGAAGCCGCGCGCATCAGCCTCGTCGCGCACCGCCTTGCTCACGCCGTGGGCGCTGAACACCAGCGTGGCGCCGGGCGGCACGTCGGCCAGGTCTTCGATGAAGATCGCGCCCTTGGCTTTCAGATCTGCCACCACGTAAGTGTTGTGCACGATCTCGTGGCGCACGTAGATGGGCGCGCCGAATTTCTTCAACGCGCGCTCGACGATTTCGATGGCGCGATCCACCCCTGCGCAAAAGCCGCGCGGCGCGGCCAACACCACTTCGTTCAAGCCAGTTGGCATCAACGCTGCTCCATCACGCTCGTTCGTCACATCACACCGATCAGTTGCACTTCAAAGCTCACGGCCTGGCCGGCCAGCGGGTGGTTGAAGTCGAACAGCAGCCACTCACCTCCGTCTTCGCGCAGCACCCCGCTGAAGGCCTGACGGGCATAACCGTCGTTTCCAGCCGGCGCGGGGAATTGCACCACGTCGCCCACCTGGTATTGGGCATCGGGGTCGCCCAACTCGTGCAGCAAAGCGCGCTTCACTCGTTGCACCAAGGCCGGGTTGCGCGGGCCGAAGGCTTCGCCCGCACCGAGCGCAATGCGCTCGTGTGTACCTTCGGCCAGGCCCAGCAGCCGCGCCTCAATGCCTGGGGTCAATTGCCCCTGTCCCAAAGCCAGCGTGGCGGGTTTGCCGGCAAAGGTGTTCACCAGCTCAGCCCCATCGGGGCCGGCCAGGCGGTAGTGCAGGGTCAGGAACGAGCCTGGCTCGACAAGGTTCACGGTGGGGGTGGGCGCTGCGCTGGGCGCGCGCCGGTGGCATAGACTGGCCCGCATTTTACAAGGCTGCCCCGCCTTCGATTGAAGCCATGTCACTCAAAGATCTGCCCGCTGCCCAGCGCCCGCGTGAACGCATGCGCAGTCACGGCGCCGCGGCCTTGAGTGATGCCGAGTTGCTGGCCCTGCTGCTGCGCACGGGCTACAAGGGCACGGGCGTGCTGGCCTTGGCTGAAAGCGTGCTGGCGCAGTTTGGCGACTTTGGTTCGCTGCTGCATGCCAGTGCCGACGAGCTGAAGCTGGTGAAGGGCCTGGGCCCGGCCAAGCGCGCCGAGGTGCAGGCCGTGCTTGAACTGGCGCGCCGCGCGCTGGCGCAAACCCTGCAAGCACAACCCGTGTTCGATGCGCCGCAGAAGGTGAAGGACTATTGCTCGCTCAAGCTCGCCGGCCTGCCGTACGAGGTGTTTGCGGTGCTCTTTCTCGATGCGCAAAACCGCCTGCTGCGCATGGAGGAGATGTTTCGCGGCACGCTCAGCCAGACCAGTGTGTACCCGCGCGAAGTGGCGCGCCGTGCCTTGCAGCTCAATGCCGGCGCGGTGATCGTCAGCCACAACCACCCTTCGGGCGTGGCCGAGCCGTCGCGGACGGATGAACTGATGACACAGAACCTGAAGGCGGCGTTGCGGCTGATCGACGTGCAACTGCTCGACCACCTGGTGGTGGCCCGTTCGGGCATCGTTTCCTTTGCCGAGCGGGGCTTGTTGTGAACCTGGCCGGCCTGGCCCACTTGCGTGCAGCCTTGCAGCGCCAGCGCGAAGACGAGCAACGCACGGCTGCTCTACTGGCCGCGCAGCAGCATCAGGCCGAACAAGTTCGCCAGCAGTTCGCGCTGGCTGTGGGGCCGGTGCGCGTGCTCAAGCCGCACGGGCGGGCGCAGCCCCTGCGTGCCGGCCCGTCACCCGAGCCGCGGCAAACGCTGTTGGACGAACAAGCGGCGCTGCGCGAGGCCTGGAGCGATGACGTTGACATCGACACCCTGCTGCTCACCGATGACGGGTTGAGCTATCGCCGCGAAGGCATCGCGCCCGATGTGTTGAACCGCCTGCGCCGCGGGCAGTGGACGATTCAAGCCGAGCTCGACCTGCACGGCCAGCGCCGCGACGAAGCACGCGAAGCACTCGGGGCATTCATCCGCCAGGCGCAAGCCAACGTGCACCGCTGCGTGCGCGTGGTGCACGGCAAGGGCCATGGCTCGCCCGGGCGCGAGCCGGTGCTGAAAGTGCGCGTGCAACGCTGGCTGGCGCAAAGCCAGGCGGTGGTGGCGTTCACCCAGGCCAGCGGCCCGCAGGGCGGCGCGGGCGCATTGATCGTGCTGTTACGGGGCTGAACGGCCCTGCCATTCCCCTGCCATTCCCCTGCCATTCCCCTGCCATTCACGTCATTCACACCAGTCAAACCACTCACACCGGCGTCGCTTCGCTGTGTTCGGCCAGCCGCGTAGCCGCCGCTACCACCGCCAGCGAGGCCGCCGCACCGGGTTGCGTTTCCAGCAACAACTGTCGGCGCTGCACGGCTTCGCGCACGGCGGCATCACTTGGCACTTCACCCAGCAGTTGCAGCGAGAGCGGCTGCTTCAAATTGGGGTTGAGGTAGCGCTCGATCACGGTTTGCAACTGTGTGCGAACGGTGCGCCCCTCGCCGGGCCGGCGCGTCTGGTTGACCACCAGGAAGGTGGGCCGCACGGGCTGCGTGCTGGCCAGCACCTTGAGCGTGGCGTAGGCATCGGTGAGCGAGGTGGGCTCCGGCGTGGCCACCATCAGCACCTGGTCAGCCAGCGAGACCGTGAACAGCACGACATCAGATATGCCCGCGCCGGTGTCGAGCAAGATGTGGTCGTAGCGCGGCGCGATCTGTGCCACCACCGCCAGCAACTGCTCGCGCACCAACGGCGTCATGCGCGAATATTCGACCATGCCCGAGCCGGCGAGCAGCACCTCGAAGCCGCCCGGGGCGGGCTGGATCGCGTCTTGCAACGGGCAGGCCGCGGTGAAGACATCGTGCAAGGTGCGCTGCGGCGCCAGGTTGAGCACAACGTCGAGGTTGGCCAGGCCCAGGTCAGCGTCCAGCACCAGCACCTTCTTGCCCAACCGCGCCAGCGCGGCGGCCAGATTGGCCGAGATGAAGGTCTTGCCCACGCCGCCTTTGCCGCTGGTGATGGCGGTGATCTGCGCGCGCCGGGCGGTGGGCGGCAAAGCGTCAAGCTTGGGGGCGTTCATAAGAAAACCTTCGTGCTGCGCACTGCGGTGCGAGGCCCTTCAGGCCGAGGCCGGACACAGCCAGTCCCTGCGGACTGGCTGTCACCTGCCGAAGGCCATCGGCCTGTGGCCGATGGCGGCCGAACGGCGATCATTCCAGCTCCTGAAAGTTCGTCGACTCGAAGAGCAAGGCCTTCTCCTCGGCGCTGACTTGCGGCATCGCCGCCGGCTCCATGAGCACGCGGTTGCGGCCCTGGGCCTTGGCGCGGTAGAGCTTCAAATCAGCCCGCGCCAGCCACAGCGCGCTGGTCGAACGCACCCATTGCGGCGCGAAGGCGCCGCCGATGCTGGCCGTGACCGCGATGCGCTGATGCGGGCTGGTGGCCACGGGCGTGGTTTCGATCTTGCGGCGAATGCGCTCGGCCACCGCCTGGCCGAAGGTGGCCGGGCAATTGGGCATGACGATGGCGTATTCCTCGCCACCGGTGCGTGCCACCATGTCCATCGGCCGCACGCTGTCTTGCAGCACCTGGGCCACGAATTTGATGACCTCATCGCCCGCGGCGTGGCCATGCAGATCGTTCACCGCCTTGAAGTGGTCGATGTCCAGCGCCAGCAACAAGGCTGGCTCGCCGGAACGCGCCACGCGGTCGATCTCGCGCGCCAGCGCAAGCTCGAAACTGCGCCGGTTGGCCAGGCCGGTGAGTGCATCGCGGCTGGACAAATCCACCAGCGCGTCGAGCAACGATTGCAGCCACTCGGTGCTGCCGGGTTCGCCCACGGGCGCGGCCACGCCGCAATGGCGCAGCAGCTGCAAGGCCTGCTCGGGTTGCAGGCTGGCCAGCTCGGCAGGGGTGTTGCGTGGGGCGTGCAGGTTTTTCATCCGCGGCGCTCGCTTGGCGGGGGTGTGGCTAGGAGCCTGGGCCAGGCCAAATTGCGCCGCAGTATAGGAGCCATGCCGGCCACACCAACGCCTGCTGCTGCGGGTGCACCTGTTCACGGCAGGAACAGTTGCTGCAAGTCGTTCAGGAAGTCGAAGCCGCGCACGGTGGGGCGAACCGTCTTCAGATCGCGCTCGATCAAGCCCTTGGCTTGCGCGCGTTCGAGCCCGGCTTCGATGCTCGATGGTGGCAGCCCCGTGCGCTCACTGAACTGCGCCAGCGCAAAGCCTTCGCGCAAGCGCAGCGCATTGAGCATGAATTCGAACGGCAGCGCCTGGCGCGAAAGCTCCTCTTCGTTCGACACCGCCTGCCCAGCGGCGGCGTGTTCCATGTACGCCCGCGGCTCGCGATAGCGCACCTGGCGCAACACGCGGTGCGGAAAACTCAGCTTGCTGTGCGCGCCCGCGCCCAGGCCGAGATAGTCGCCAAACTGCCAGTAGTTCAGGTTGTGCAGACAAGCATGGCCTGGCCGCGCAAAGGCCGACACTTCATAGCGCGCCAGGCCTGCGGCCGCGGTGGTGTCAACGATCAGGTCGAGCATCTCGGCCGCGCTGTCTTCGTCGGGCAAGGCCGGCGGCGGGTGGGTGGCGAAATACGTGTTCGGCTCCAGCGTGAGGTGGTAGACCGACAGGTGCGGCGGCTTGAAGGCCAGGGCCTGCGCCAAATCAGCTTGCAGCAGGGCCAGGCTCTGCCCCGGTAGCGCATACATCAGGTCAATGTTGAAGGTGTCGAAGGCCTGGGCGGCTTCGGCCACCGCGGCGCGTGCCTGCGCCGCGTCGTGCACGCGGCCAATGGCTTGCAGCGCGGCGTCGTCGAAGCTCTGCACGCCGATCGACAGCCGCGTCACCCCAGCGCCGCGGTAGGCCTTGAAACGCTCACGCTCGAAGGTTCCGGGGTTGGCCTCCAGGGTGATCTCGCAAGCGGCTTCCAAGGGCAAACGTGCGCGCACATCAGACAACAAGCGCTCAATGGCCGCGGGTGCAAACAGGCTGGGTGTGCCGCCACCGATGAACACGCTGTGAACCTTGCGGCCCCACACCAGGGGCAAGGCGGCTTCGAGGTCCGCACGCAGGGCATCAAGGTAACGCGCCTCGGGTACCTCGCCTTGGCCGCCCCTGGCTTCGTGCGAGTTGAAGTCGCAATACGGGCACTTCTTCAGGCACCAGGGCAGGTGGATGTACAGCGCCAGCGGCGGCAAGGCAGGCAGGCTCAAGGTGCCCGGGCGCAGGTGGTGCATGACATCGCGGGCCACACCCGACGCGGCCTGCGGCAGCAAGGGGACGATCTTCACAGCCGCCAAGCCGCACGCATCAAGGCCAGCATCTGCGCCGCGGCCAGGGCACGGTGGCTGTGCGCGTTTTTTAACGTTTGCGATAACTCTGCCACGCTGGCACCCAGCGCGGGAATGAACATCAGCGGGTCGTAGCCGAAGCCGCCTGCGCCGCGCGGTGCTTCCAGGATCTCGCCATCCCAGCGCCCTGTGGCGATGAGGGGCTCGGGGTCGTTCGCCGAACGCAGCGCCACCAGCGTGGCGGTGAAGCGCGCCTGGCGGCTGCCAACTCCACGCAGGCGTTGCAGCAAGAGTTCATTGTTGGCCTGGTCTTGCAAGCGGCGTTGCGCCTCGCGCTCGGTGGCGGGCAAGGCCAGCGTGGCGAAGTGGGCCGAGGCCACGCCCGGCGCGCCGGCCAGTGCGTCGACACACAGGCCGGAGTCGTCGGCCATGGCCGCACCGCCACAGGCTGCTGCGGCCGCGCGCGCCTTGGCCAGCGCGTTTTCAACGAAGGTGCCAAACGGCTCGTCAGCCTCGGCCACGCCCAGGCTGCCTTGCGCCACCAGTTGCAGCGGCAGCGGCGCCAACAGCGTCGCCAACTCAACCAGCTTCTTGGCGTTGTTCGACGCCAGCACCAAGCGCATCAACCACTCACTTCGGGCTCAAGCCCAGAGCCAGGCGCTGCGCGGCCACCAGCTCGGCAATGCCTGTTGCGGCCAGGCCCAGCAAGGCATCCATCTCGGCGCGGCTGAACGGCGCGCCTTCGGCCGTGCCCTGCACTTCAACGAAACCGGCCGCGCCCGTCATGACCACGTTCATGTCGGTGTCGCAGGCCGAGTCTTCGGTGTATTCCAGGTCGAGCAACGGCGTGCCCTGCACGATGCCCACCGACACCGCGGCCACCGCGTCACGAATGGGCGACGCCGCGATGCGGCCTTGCTTGAGCAAAAAGCTCACGGCGTCGTGCGCCGCCACCCAGGCCCCGGTGATGGCCGCCGTGCGCGTGCCGCCATCGGCTTGCAGCACGTCGCAATCGAGCAAGATGCTGCGCTCGCCCAGCGCCTTCAAGTCGAACACGGCGCGCAGGCTGCGGCCGATCAAACGTTGGATTTCTTGCGTGCGCCCGCTTTGCTTGCCGCGTGCAGCTTCACGGTCGCCGCGGGTGTGGGTGGCACGCGGCAGCATGCCGTATTCGGCCGTGACCCAGCCTTCGCCGCTGCCGCGTTTGTGCGGCGGCACGCGCTCTTCCACCGACGCGGTACACAGCACCTTGGTGGCGCCAAAGCTGACCAGCACCGAGCCTTCGGCATACACGGTGTACCCGCGCTGCAGGGTGATGGGGCGCAAGGCGGCCGCCGAGCGGCCATCGGCACGCCGGTAGCCAGCGCGCGTCGATTCATCCATTCAAACCTCCGGTTAGTGTGGTGCCGCACGCTACGCGCGCCATAAAACCGCGCCTTCGCGCCCGTGGCGTTGTTGCAAATCCGCGCGATGCCACCGGGCATTGCTGTGGTTTGCGCCAGGGCGCAGAGGCCCTGGCCCTCGCCAGGCACAAACAGTCCATAGGACTGTTTGTGTCCGGGCTCGGCCTAGCCACGGCCGCAAATCCATCGGTTTTCTTAAGTCGCGCCTAGCGTGCAACACCACACTAGTTTTTTCGCTGCGACGAGCGCCGGATGGCCTCGTTGATCTCGCGGATCGAGCGTTCGATCTCGGCTTCATCCAGCTCGTCGCCAGGCGCATCGCCCGCCATGCTGGCCTGGATGGTGGAGGCGAACACCTCTTCGCCCAGGGTCTGGGTGGAAATGCCGTCGTTGCCGTCGCCACTCTCGGCGGACTCCCATTCCACGCACAGCACGGTGACGTTGTCGCTCTTCGGCCCGGCGTTGCGCAGCGCTTGCTCCACCAATTCGGGCACCGCCTCGCCGATCGGCAGCTTGGCCAATTGGCGCGTGATTTCGTTATCGGACACCGCGCCCCACAAACCATCGGAACACAGCAGCACGCGGTCGCCGGGTTGCATCAGCATCGGCCCGGCGGTGTCGACCACCGGCTTGCCCGGCGAGCCCAGGCAGGTGAACAGCACATTGCGGTTGAAACGCTCGTTCACGTTCACCACCTGCGCCATGGCTTCTTGCAATTCGGTGTAGGAATGGTCGCGCGTGCGGGCGATGAGCTTGTCGCCGCGCACCAGGTACAGCCGTGAATCACCGCAATGCGCCCAATATGCCGCGTTGCCTTGCATCAGGCAGGCCACCATGGTGGTGCGCGGCGTGTCGACCATGCCGCGTTCGGTGGCGTAGCGCAGCAACTGGTGGTGGCCGGCCATGATGGCGTCGTGCAAAAAGCGCAACGGGTCTTTGAGCGACGGTTTGGCGTCGCGCTGGAACAGCGCGGCGATGGTCTGCAAGCCCAGTTGCGAAGCCACCTCGCCTTCGGGGTGGCCGCCCATGCCATCGGCCAGTGCGAACAGGCCTGAGTCGCGCGTGTAGCAATAGCCCATGCGGTCTTCGTTCTTGTCGCGCCCGCCCTTGCGGCTGATTTGGTAAACGGCGAATCTCATGCTGGCTCAATCACGCTTTGGCACCTGTTTTCAGGCTTTCAAGCTGCAGCTTCAAGCGTTCGCTGAAGCTCAGTTTCGTGTAGCGCCGCTCGGTTTCACGCGCCAGTTCTTTTTGCAGCGCGAACACGCTTTGCGGGCGGCTCAGCGGGTCCAGCGACATGCACCATTCGGTCACCTCAATGAGGTTGTCGGAGTACACATTGCGCAGGCGCGACAGGCTCAGCGCCAGGCGGTCTTTCTCCAGCCGCTGCGGCGCGTCGTTCGGCGGGTAGCCCTGCATGCAGGCGTAGATGCAAGCGCCGATGGCGTAGATGTCGGTCCAGGGGCCCAAGGTGCCATCACGGCGGTACATCTCGGGCGCGGCAAAGCCCGGCGTGTACATCGGGCGGATGAAGTTGCCTTCCTTGCTGAGCACTTCGCGCGCAGCGCCGAAGTCGAGCAGCACGGCCTTGTTCTCGTTGGTGACGAAGATGTTGGCCGGCTTGATGTCGAGGTGCAGCATCTTGTGCTGGTGCACGATGCGCAGGCCGCGCAGGATTTCATCGAACAGGCTGCGGATGGTGCTCTCACGGAACACCTTGTCGCGCTTCAGGTCGCGCGCGGTGATGATGAAGTCTTGCAAGGTGTCGCCCTGCAAGTAGTTCATCACCATGTAAACGGTTTCGTTCTCGCGAAAGAAGTTCAGCACCGAGACCACGCTGGTGTGCGAGATCTGCGCCAGCGAACGC
>JAYUHT010000055.1:0-2701 GCA_043766725.1 Burkholderiales bacterium
TCGCGAGCGAAGGCCAACGCACGCGCGCCGCACCCTTCGGTCATGCGCTGTCCAAACTCGCCGAGGAGCGCCTGGACATCGTCGGCATGACGGCCGACCTGGCCAAGTACACCGACCTGCATGTCTTCGCCAGCGCTTTCCCCGAGCGCTTCTACCAGATGGGCATGGCCGAGCAATTGCTGATGGCGGCGGCCGGCGGCATGGCCAAGGAAGGTCTCGTTCCCTTCGCCACCACCTACGCCGCGTTCGGCACGCGCCGCGCCTTCGACTTCATCCACCAGGTGATTGCCGAGGAGAACCTCAACGTCAAGATCTGCTGCGCACTGCCGGGCCTGACCACCGGCTACGGCCCGAGCCACGCGGCGATCGAAGACATCGCCATGATGCGCGGCGTGCCCGGCCTGACGATCGTCGACCCCTGCGACGCGCTCGACATTGAGCAGGCCGTGCCACAGATCGCCGCGCACAAAGGCCCGGTGTACATGCGCGTGCTGCGCGGCAACGTGCCGCTCGTGCTCGACGAATACGACTACAGGTTCGAACTCGGCAAGGCCAAGCTGCTGCGCGATGGCAACGAGGTGCTGGTGATTGCCAGCGGCTTCATGACCATGCGCGCGCTCGAAGCGGCGCAAGACCTCGCGAAGGAAAGCATCGGCGTCGCCGTGCTGCATTGCCCGACCATCAAGCCGCTCGACGAAGCCACCATCGCCGCGGCCGTGCGCGCCAAGCCGCGCCTGGTCGTCGTTGCCGAGAACCATTCGGTGATCGGTGGCCTGGGCGAAGCGGTGGCCAGCGCGCTGCTGCGCCAGGGCGTGCAGCCGTCCGGCTTCAAATTGGCCGGGCTGCCCGACGCCTTCCTCGACGCCGGTGCGTTGCCGACGCTGCACCAGCGCTACGGCATCAGCCGCGAGGCGTTGGCCGGTCGCATCAAGGGCTGGCTGGGCTGAAGTCTCGAAGGCAAAACCCAGCGCTAGGTTGAATGCTCGTGGCGCCCGTGCATGGCGCGCGCCCCTGCGTAGACCCGATGCCAAGCCGCCGTGCCTGCCGCTACAGTGCGTGCCCGGAGGCTTGTATATGGCACTCAAGAGAATCCATGCCGTCGCTTCAGTGGCGGCGCTGGCAGCGGCTGGCGCGCTGGCATGGTGGTTGCAAAACCGTGCGCCGGTTGGCGGCACTGAGCGCACCGTGGCGGCGCCGGGGCAGCAGGTGGCGGGCGGGGCTGCCAGCGGCGCTGCGCGAGGCCCGGGTGCTGGTGTGGGTGCTGGTGTGGGCGCGGGTGCTGGTACGACAGGCCCGGGCGCTGCCAGCCCGAGCGGCCAGGGCCCGGCGGCGGTGGAGGTGGGCAAGGTCGAGCGCTTGCGCATCGAAGACGACGCGCAGGCCGTGGGCAGCCTGCGTGCGCGCCAAGGTGTGGTCATGCGCCCCGAGGTCAGCGGGCGCATCGCCACGCTGGCGTTCAGCGACGGCCAGCGCGTGCGCCGCGGCCAACTGTTGGTGCAACTTGACGACACGCTGCAAAAGGCGCAGGCCCAGCAGGCCGAGGCGCAGGCCAGCATCGCGCGCACCAACCTCAAGCGCAGCCGCGAATTGCTGGCGCAGAACTTCGTCAGCCAAAGTGCGGTGGACCAGAACGCCGCCGCGCTTGAAGTGGCCGACGCACAGGTGGCCCTGGCGCAGGCGCAGTTGATGCGCATGCGCATCGTGGCGCCGTTCGATGGCGGCCTGGGCATTCGTTCGGTCAACGTGGGCGACTACGTGAAGGACGGCGCCGACCTGGTCACCATCGAAGACATCGGTGCGCTGTGGGCCGACTTTCGCTTGCCCGAGAGCACGATTGCGCGGCTGCGCGTGGGCCAGCCGGTGGAGGTGACGCTGGAAAGCCTGCCCGGGCGCAAGTTCATGGGCCGGGTGGATGCACTCGATTCGCAACTCGATGCCAACGGCCGCTCGATGCTGGTGCGTGCGCGCATCGACAACACCGGCGGCGTGCTGCGCAGCGGCATGTTTGCCCGTGCCCGCGTGCTGTTTGCGGTGCGCGAAGGCGCGCTGGTCGTGCCCGAGGAAGCGCTGGTGCCGCTGGGTGACCGCCAATTCCTGTTCAAGGTGGTCGATGGGCCCAATGGCAAGGTGGCGCAGAAGATCGAAGCGCGCATCGGTGTGCGCGTGCCGGGCAAGGCCGAAATCACCCAGGGTGTGGCCGCCGGCGACCTGGTGGTGACGGCCGGCCAGTCGCGGCTGATGCGTGGCGACATGCTGCCGGTGCGGGTGGTCGAGTTGAACAAGGTGGGCAACGAGGGCGACCCGCGTGGTGGGCCGGGGCGCGGCGCCAGTGGCGCGGCACCGGGTGCGGTGCGGCCCAGCCCGGCCGGCGGCGCCAGCGGTGGCAGTGCGCCGCGCAATGGCTCACCAGCTTGAGATCACGCTTAACGTTAGACGTTAGCCGTTTGCTGCCATTGAAAGGCATGCCATGAAGATTTCAGAAACCTCGATCCGCCGCCCGGTGCTGGCCAGCGTGATGTCGCTGATGCTGGTGCTGGTGGGCGCGGTGTCGTACAACAAGCTGTCGGTGCGTGAGTACCCGCGCATCGACGAGCCCGTGGTCACGGTGGGCACGCGGCTGGTGGGCGCTTCTTCTGAAGTGATCGAGTCGCAAATCACCAAGCCGCTGGAAGACTCCATCTCGGCGATCGACGGCGTGGAC
>JAYUHT010000056.1:0-7194 GCA_043766725.1 Burkholderiales bacterium
GCATGTCGAGGCCTTGAACTTTGCCCTGGCCGCCATCCCCGCTGACCGCGTTCGCATGCATGTGTGCTGGGGCAACTACGAAGGGCCGCACCACAAAGACGTTGGCCTGGAAACCATTTTGCCCATCGTGCTGCGCGCCAAACCGCAGGGCCTGCTGTTCGAGGCTGCCAACCCGCGCCACGCCCATGAGTGGGAAGTGATCGAGCAGCACAAACACCTGATTGCACAGGACAAAGTGCTGATCCCCGGCGTGCTCGACAGCACCTGCAACTTCGTTGAACACCCGCGGCTGGTGGCGCAGCGCCTGGCCACCTTTGCGCGCATCGTCGGGCCCGAGCGGGTGATCGCCGGCAGCGACTGCGGCTTCGGCACCTTTGCCGGTTTTGGCGCGGTTGACGAAGACATCGTCTACGCCAAGCTGGGCGCCATGGCTGAAGGCGCGCGCCAGGCCAGCGCTGCTTGGCGGGGTTGATGCAGGCTGCCACGCGCGCGGCATCGCGTGACGCGGCAGGTTCAAGCGGTGGCGCACATCAAGTGTTGCTTGCAGGTCGGCGTAGGCGACCAGGTCAGAGCATGGCGTGCACGCTGTTGGTAGTTGCCACGCTGGCGGCACTCAACTGCCTTGCGTAGAGTGCTGTTCCCTTGGGTTTGTTGTTGCCCACTCTCGTACCACCAGGAACCGCCATGCGCATTCAAGATCGCCGCCAGGCCCTGCACACCGCTGCAGCCATGACCATGGGTGCCGCCGTGGGCAGCGCCAGCATCGGTTGCGCCACCACCACCGGCGCCGCAGTGAAGACACCATTTGAGGTGGCCGACACCTTCATCCCGGTTGCCGGCAGCGACATGCAGTTCCCGGTTAGGCGCATCTACTGCATCGGCCGCAACTACGCCGCGCATGCGCGTGAAATGGGTTCAGACCCGACGCGCGAGCCGCCGTTCTTCTTTCAAAAGCCGACTGATGCGATCCAGCTCGTGCTACCCGGCGTGGTGGCCGATCACCCCTACCCGAGTCTGACCAAGAACTACCACTACGAGGTGGAGCTGGTGGCCGCCTTGCACAAAGGCGGCTCTAACATCCCGATGGAGCGGGCACTCGAACATGTGTACGCCTATGCCCTGGGGCTCGACATGACACGGCGCGATTTGCAACGCGCCATGGGCGACGAGAAGAAGCCGTGGGAAATCGGCAAGAGCTTCGACCGCTCGGCCCCCATCGGCCCGTTGCATCTGGCCAGCCGCATCGGCCACTTCACTCAGGGCGGCATTTGGCTCAAGGTGAACGGCCAGACAAAGCAGAACGCCAACCTGAGCTTCATGATCTGGAACGTGGCCGAGCAGATCAGCCGGCTGTCGCAGGCCAACGAGCTGAAGCCGGGCGACATCATCTACTCGGGCACGCCCGAGAACGTTGGGCCGGTGGTGCGTGGTGATGTCATCGAATGCCACATCGATGGCCTGCCGAATCTGTCTGTGAAGATCGTTTGAGGAGTTTGAACATGGGCAAGACCGTCAGCTTTCAAAGGCCCGATGGCCAAAGCGTTCAGGGTTACCTGGCCGAGTGCAGCGGTGCGCAAGCCAGCGTGGTGGTGATACAGGAGTGGTGGGGCCTGAACGACCAGATTCGCGGCGTGGCCGACCGCCTGGCCTGCGCCGGTTACAACGCCCTGGTGCCTGACCTGTACCGCGGCAAGTCCACCACCGAGGCCGAAGAAGCGCACCATTTGATGGGTGCGCTGAACTTCGGTGACGCCGCTGCGCAAGACGTGCGCGGTGCCGTGCAGTACTTGAAGGCGCAGGGCAGCGCCAAGGTGGGCGTCACCGGCTTTTGCATGGGCGGCGCGCTCACTGTGCTGGCCGCCACCATGGCGCCCGAAGCGGATTGCGCCGTGGTCTGGTACGGTCTGCCGCCGCTTGAATATGTGGATGCCGGCAAGATCAAAGTGCCGGTCATGGCGCATTGGGCCGAGCAAGACAACCCCTTCCCCATCGCCACCGTGGTGCCGCTGGAAGAGAAGTTCAAAGCCGCTGGCGTGGCCTACACCGGCCACCGTTACCTGGCCCAGCACGGCTTCGCCAACGAGACCGCGCAAGGCCCGGGCCGCCTGCCCATCACCCAGTACGACGCCGCCTGGGCGCAAGTGGCGTGGGATCGCACGCTGCGCTTCTTCGGCAAACATCTGGGTTGAGCGGATTCGAGCGGCGCTGGTTGGATCACAGCGCATCGGATGTAACCAAACGATTCAAAATGCCGGGCAAATGCCCCCCCGGTTCGCGGGGTAGGCCCCACTCTTGAAGCCTTAGAACAGCTTGGAGTTAGGGGGCGACAGGCCTCAAAACGAATCCGCCTGCTTAGCATCTAACTCACCTCGTACCAGTGAGGTTTGCTTGATCGAGCCACGACCGTTGCATGGATCGACGGTGGTTCGGCCTCGCAACGTGACCTTCGCCACGAGGTGCCCCTTGCGAATGTGCCGGTTCAATCTGCAACGCCCACGTGCCCTGCTGCTTGCTCGTTTGGCAGCCCGTTGCAAGCCCGCATTCGAATCAGCGCCGCCCCCAGCGTCTGTCGGCTCGCTTGGCCGCACAGCGTCTCAAACCCTCTTGGCCCCGATGTGGTTCAGCGCTCGCCCTACCAGGCCGAGCGCGCGCCGCTGCATGCCTGCTCGTCAATGGAGAACACCATGAGCCTTCGCGCCATTCAACGCCGCCACTGGTCCACCAAACCGCAAGCGCTGGTCGAGCGTTTGCGTCATGCCTTGGGCAAATGGTGGCCGGCGTTCAACTGGCCGATGCAGGTGCCGCGGCGCAACTTCTCGCTGGAGCCCCTGGAGCCGCGCTTGCTGCTGTCGGCGAACATAACCTATGGCAACCCGCTGGATGCGCTGTACGACAACGACCCGCCGGACAGCCTGCCGGCCGTCGGCGCCTACTTGACGACGGTGCTGAATTCGGCGGTCGCCAACCTGACGACGCTGGACTTCACGCTCAAGGCCGAAAGCAACAGCGGTGCTGAGCGCTGGGCTTTGTATAAGACCGGCACGTCGACGCTGATCACCCAGGCGCCCATCAACAGCGCCAGCGATTTGACGCTGAACCTCACACGCGACGACCTCGGTCTGACATCCGACACCGGCCTGAACCTGAAGGATTTCGTCCCCGACACCCTGCGCATCGATCTGGGCAGCCTGGACGTGCTGGAGGCTGACTACACGGGCGGCGCCATCCAGATCAATTTCGACGGCGGCTCGCAGGTGCTGTCGCTGCTCGGCATCGATGACGACGTGCTGCTCGAAGGCTCGGTCGATCTGGCCATGAGCCTGGGGGTGAAGAGCAATACCGACATTGAGCTCACCAACGTGTCGTTGACGGCACAGGCCATCACCATCGATTCCGCCGGTGTCAACGGCGGGCTGTATGACGACATCGATGAAATCCTCGCCGGCGCCGATTCCAGCGTGCTGCTGGACAACTCTGACCTCAGCGCCACCGGCGGCATCACGCTGAAGGCCAAGTCCAACGTCACGGCCAACAGCGACGGCTTTGACCTGGGCTCGCTGTCCATCGTCGGCGTGGCCAGCTTCTCCAGCTCGAAAGTGGAGCTGAAGAACGGCTCCACCGTGAATGCCGGCGGCGCGTTGGCCTTGACGGCCGAAGTGGCGGCCGACATCGACGCCATCACCGGCACCAAGAGCGTCAAGGTGGCGGGTGTGCTGGGCTCGGCCACGCCGGAGGTCATCGTCACCGGCGGCACGCTGTCTTCAGGCGCAGGCGCCACCTTGAGCGCCACGTCCAATCTGAACATCCTGGCGTCTACGGTTCCGACGGGTTCCACCAGTTCCACCTCCGACGCCGCCGTGGCCATCATCGGTTTCGACAGCTCACCCAAGGTGGAACTCAAGGGTGGCGCGGCACTCACCGTGACCAGCGGCACCACCGCCCTGACCGCCACCAATAACGTGGTGATGCAGGCGATGGCCGATGGCCGCATCGGCGGCTCGGCCGGCGGCACGCTCGGCGTGTCCGCGCTGCTGGGTGACACCGAAGCCACGGTGAATGGCGCCACCATCACCTCGGCCGGTGCCGTGACCATCAGCGCCATCAGCGTGCGCACCCTCACCACCACGGCGATTGCCACCCCCGATGGCGCCAAGGACAGCGGCAGCAACAGCAATGAATCCGAAAAGCGCCTGGACGATCCGAACAAGGACGGCGACACCAGCGACCAGGCCAAGACGGGTGATGGCGGCAGCGTCGGCTTCGCCGCGGCCGTGGCCGTGACCATCCTCACCGGCGACAGCCTGGCCACGGTGAACAACGCCGGCATCTTCATCACCGGCGCCGGCGCCAACATCACGCTCAGCGCCAGCGCCGACAACGACACCACCACCACCGGCAATGGCTCGGCCATCAATGACAGCGGCTCAGGCGTGGGTGTGGGCGTGGCCATTGCGGTGGCCGATGTCGGCGCCGAGGCCTGGATCAAGGGCAACAGCGATCTGGATGCCAACAGCACCGTCAACGTCACCGCCACGCTGCCGCAGAGCAACTTCATCGCCAACGCCAAATCGGGCGCCAGCGGCGGCAGCTCCGGCCTGGGCGTGGCCGGCGCACTGGTGGTGAACGTGACCCTGGCCGATGCCAAGGCCGGCGTGTTCAACGGCGCGAATGTCGATCTGAACGGCTCCAACCTCGTCGTCAGCGCCACCAGCACCACCGACAGCAATGGCAAGGCCGAAGCCGGTGCCGCAGGCGGTGGCTCGAGCCTGGGCCTGGGCGCCTCGGTCGTCATCAACTACGCTGAGAACAACACCCTGGCGCTGGTGGACACCAATGCAACGCTGAACAACAGCCTGGGCGCCAGCGCATCGAATGGCGATGTGGGCAATGTGACGCTCACCGCCACCTCCGACCACGGCATGAAGACCGAGGCCATCGGCGGCTCCGCCGGCGGCACCGCCATCACGCCCGTGGCGGCGCTTTCCTTCGCCACCTACACCACCGAGGCTTCGCTGCGTTCGGATGGTCAGACCTTGGTGCTGAACGGCAATCTCGGCGCCACTGCCACGCACACCGATGACGTGGAAACCACCGCCACCGGCAAGACGACAGGCGACACCGCCATCGGTGCCTCGTTCGCCCTGGCCGTGCATGGCGCCTCGGCCATGGCCCAACTGCAGCGCGATGTGCAGGCCGGCGGCAATGTCGGCCTCACCGCCAACAACCGCAGCAACACCAAGACCAATGCCACGGCTTCGGCCAAGGGCTCGGAAGACAACGGCGGCGATGTCGATTCACAGGCTGACGGCCAACGCGACGCCGGCAACGACGCCGGCCAGGCGCGCGGTGGCAGCGACACGTCGAGCACGGGTGACACCCCCAGCGCCAGCAGTTCCGACGGCAATGTGGCCGTGGCTGCGGCGGTGGCCATCAACGTGGTGAATACCGACGCCAGGGCCAGCATTGGCAGCAGCCGCACGGTGAACGCCGGTGGCAATGTGGCCCTGCTGGCCACCCTGAACAGCGATGCCGAAGCCATTGCTTCTGGCGAAGCCGCCACCGACGGCTCGGCCGGCGTGGGCGCCGCCGTGGCGTTGAATTTTGTCGATGCCGACAACCTGGCCGAGGTGGGAGGCAGCGCCGTCATCACCGCCGACGGCCTGTCGGTCATCGCACGCATGAACGATGTCGGCAGCGAAACGCCCGATGTCCACACCACCAAGTCCAGCGCCACCTCGGGCGCCGCGGGCAAGGATGTCGGCGTGGCCGGCTCGGTGGCGGTCAATGTGGTGGATGTGAACACCACGGCGCGCACCGGCTCCGGCGTCAACCTGACGCTGAACACCGGCGACGTCACCGTGCAGGCGGTGTCCACCACGGCCAATGAAGCCGTGTCTGCACCGCAGGACACCGGCGTGGAAGCTGACGTCGGCATCGGCGCTTCAGTGGCCTTCCAGAGCATCAATACCGTCACCCTGGCCAGCATCGGCAGCGGCGGCACCGTGTCCGGCACGGCCGACGACCTGAAGGTGCAGGCCACCGGCTCGCACACCGCCACCACCACCGCCACCCACGGCGCCTCGGGCGACAGCGCGGCCATCGGCGGCGCGGTGGCCATTGCCGTGCTGGACCACCAGACGCTGGCGCGTGTAGAAGCTGGCGGCCCCTTTAACTCGCTCACCGGCGACGTGGACATCACCGCCACCCACACCAGCACCGTCACCACTGCCACCAAGGCGGACGTGAAGTCCAACAGCGTCGGCGTGGGCGCCGGCGTCGGCATCAACTACGACGTCGAAACCGTCGATGCCAAGCTCGCGCGCAGCGTCAACACCATTGGCGGCCACGCCAACGTGGTCACTTCTGCCACCGTCACCGCCGTAGCCGCGGGCACGGCCTCGGCCTCTGGCGGCGACGATTCCGACGACGACGCAGACACCAAGTCCGACAAGTCGGTGAACGACAACGCCAACAACGGCAGCGACAAGCCCCTGCCCAAGGCGGCCGATTCCGAAACCGCAGGCGACAACAAATCCACCAGTGAATCCGGCTCCGGCTCCAGCGGCGGCGGCGCCAGTGGCGTGGGCATTGCCGCGGCCATCTCGGTGAATGCGGTCTTCCTCACTGCCAGCGCCGAAACGGCCTCGGGTGCCGACATCACCGCCAGCGGCGCCGTCACAGTGGCGGCCGACGCCAGCCTGGACGCCAAGGCGCAGACTGACGCGATGGCGGTGGATTTCACCAACGGTGATGTGAACATCGGCGCGGCGGTATCACTGAACTATGTCGAACTGAAGCAAACCGCCTTGGTGGGTGCGGGCTCAGCCGTGACCGGCTCGAGCGTCATCGTGCGCGCCGAAACCTTGGGTGCGCAGCGCAACGATTTCAGCGCCACCTCTTACGCCGCAGGCGGCAACTCCAGCGGCTCGGCCGCCATTGCCGGCACCCTGGGCCTGAACGTGGTGAACTACACCGTGCGCGCCTATTCGGCCGACACTTCCTCCCTCACTGCCACGGGCGGCGGCGTCACGGTCTCGGCCGAACATGACATGGGTGTGCTGGCCGGCGCGGTCAGCGGCAGCGTCTCGGCCGACGGCGTGGCCGTGGGTGGCTCGGTGGCGATGAACTTCATCAACATCGGCGACAACCCGGCCCTGCCCTATGACCGCGGTACCTTCGCCAGCATTGGCGACG
>JAYUHT010000057.1:0-7191 GCA_043766725.1 Burkholderiales bacterium
TCGAGCCCACACCACCATGAGCAAACAGACCCATGCCTTCCAGGCCGAGGTCAAGCAGATCCTGCACCTCGTCACCCATTCGCTGTATTCGAACAAGGAGATCTTCCTGCGCGAACTGGTGTCCAACGCCTCGGACGCTTGCGACAAGCTGCGCTTCGAGGCGCTGGACAACGCGGCGTTGTATGAAGACCAGCCCACGCTGGACATCCGCGTGTTCTTCGACGCCGCGGCCAAGACCTTGACCATCCGCGACAACGGCATCGGCATGAGCGCCGAAGAAGCCGCCGCGCACCTGGGCACCATTGCCAAGAGCGGCACGCGCGAATTCGTGGCCAAGCTTGAAGGCGAGCAGAAGAAAGACGCCAACCTGATCGGCCAGTTCGGCGTGGGCTTTTATTCCGGCTTCATCGTGGCCGACCGCATCACCGTGGAAACACGGCGTGCCGGCGCCAAGCCCGAAGACGGCGTGCGCTGGGCCAGTGAAGGCACGGGCGAGTTCGACCTGGAAACGATCACACGCGCCGAACGCGGCACGGATGTGACGCTGCACCTGCGCGACGACGAAGCCAGCGAGTTCCTGAGCAGTTGGCGGTTGAAATCCATCATCGGCAAGTACAGCGACCACATCTCGCTGCCCATCCTGATGAAAAAGGAAGAGTGGGACGCCGAGAAAAAAGAGCAGGTGGTGAAGGACGAATGGGAGACGGTGAACAAGGCCGCCGCGTTGTGGGCGCGGCCCAAGAACGACATCACCGATGCGCAGTATCAAGACTTCTACAAGCAACTCAGCTACGACAGTGAAGCGCCGCTGGCCTACACCCACAACCGCGTGGAAGGCCGCACCGAATACACGCAATTGCTCTACGTGCCGGCCAAGGCGCCTTTCGATTTGTGGAACCGCGACAAGCGCGGTGGCGTGAAGCTGTATGTGAAGCGCGTGTTCATCATGGACGACGCCGAGGCGTTGATGCCGGTGTACCTGCGCTTTGTGAAGGGCGTTGTCGATTCGGCCGACCTGCCGCTTAACGTTAGCCGTGAGCTGCTGCAGGAAAGCCGCGATGTGAAGGCCATTCGCGAAGGCTGCACCAAGCGTGTTCTGGGCATGCTCGAAGGCCTGGCCGACAGTGACGACAGCGCCGAGCGCGACAAGTACGCGGCGTTTTGGAAAGACTTCGGCGTGGTGCTGAAGGAAGGCCTGGGTGAAGACTTCGCCAACCGCGAGCGCCTGGCCAAGCTGCTGCGCTTTGCGTCGACGCACGCTGACTCTGGCGTGTCATTGGCCGACTATGTGAAGCGCATGAAGGAAGGCCAGGAGGCGATCTACGTCATCACCGCCGACAACCTGGCCACCGCGCGCAACAGCCCGCAGCTGGAGATGTTCCGCAAGAAGGGCCTGGAGGTGCTGCTGCTGACCGACCGGGTGGATGAATGGCTGCTCAGCCACTTGTATGAGTTCGAGGGCCACAGCCTGCAAAGCGTGGCCAAGGGTTCACTCGACCTGAGCAAACTTCAGGATGAAGAGGAAAAGAAGCGCAACGAGGAAGTGGCCAAGGATTTGGAGCCCTTGCTGGCGCGCCTGAAGGTGGCGCTGAAGGATCGGGCCAAGGATGTTCGCGCCACCACGCGGTTGGTGGATTCAGCGGCCTGCATCGTGGTGGAAGAAGGCGACATGAGCGGCCACCTGGCGCGGCTGTTGAAGCAAGCCGGGCAGGACGCGCCAAAGAGCCTGCCCACGCTGGAGGTGAACGCCGAGCATGCCTTGGTGAAGCGCCTGGGTGAAGATGCGCGCTTCGACGACCTGGCGCTGATTCTGTTTGACCAGGCCTTGCTGGCCGAAGGCGGCCAGCTCGAAGACCCGGCGGCCTATGTGCAGCGGGTGAACCGGCTGCTGGTGACTTGAACGGTTAGCCCAGTGAAACGGAGAAACCGGCCGTGCGTGGGTGCCGGCCAGGGGCGAAACTAGAAGGCCAGGGCGATGGGCGCTGCGCTCATCGCCTCTATTTGCTCGCGCATTTGCGTCGTCTGCTGCGACCAATATGCCGCTGTGCCGAACCAGGCGAAGGCCTGGCTCACGGCCGGGTCGGTCAATCGTTCAGCCAGCCAGGCACTGTGGCGCAACATGCGCAGGGTGCGTAGCGGCTCGATCAGAGCGAGTTCGCGCGGGTCGAAATCCATGAACTGGCGGTAGCCCTCGAGCAGCACGCTGAGCTGGCGCGCCATGGTGCTGGCGTCGCCCGAGACCAGCATCCACAGATCTTGCACGGGCGGGCCCATGCAGGCGTCATCCAGGTCGACCACATGCGGGCCTTCAGGGCGCCACAGCACGTTGCCGAGGTGGCAGTCGCCATGCAGGCGCAGGTGGTGCCGCGTGCCGGCCTGTTCGAAGCGCTGCGCCACCCAGCCCAGCGCCGCGTCGCAGGCAGCCAGCCAAGCCGGCTGTTCGGCTGGGGTGACGAAGTCGCCGGCCAGAAGCAATTCACGGGCTTGCGCGCCGTCGCGCTGGGCGTTCATGACGCGGCGGTGCAGGAAGGGCTGGCGTGCGCCCACGGCATGCAGCCGGCCCAGAAAACGCCCGAGCCAGCGCAAGGTGTCTTCGTCTTCGAGTTCGGGCGCGCGCCCGGGCGAACAGGGGCTCACGCTCAAACGGTGCTCGACACCCGGGCCGGGCACGCACATCAAGGTGCCGCCGGCCGCGCTGGGCAACAAGCGCAGGCCAGGTACGGGTTGCGGCACGTGCAAGGTCAGCGGCGCGATCACCGGCACTTCGGCGTGCGCCAGCTCGGTGGCGAAGGCGTGCTCCTCCAGGATCTGCTCATCACTCCAGCGCTGCGGCCGGTAGAACTTGGCCACCACTGTGGTGGCGTCCTCCAGATAGACCTGAAAGACACGGTTCTCGTAGGAGTTGAGCTGCAGGATGCGCCCGTCGCCATGCAAGCCGGCGCAGGCCAGGCCATCAAGCACCTGTTGCGGGCCCAGGCCCGCGTATCCGGGCGGGGTGGCGTGCAAGGCGGCCGGGGGTGTTGGGGGCATGCCCCATGGTACGCGCCGGCTTGGTTGGGTCAGGCGGCGCCGCGCTCAGCGCCGCCCCTCAGCGCCGCGCCTCAGTGCCGCCCTTTGGTGTCGCCCACTAGTGCCGCGTGGGTGTGGGCCGCGGGTTGGTGGGGAACCCCAAGCCAGGTGGCGGGGTGGTATCGGGCCCGTCCAGGGCGCCTATGTCGCGGCCTGGGCCGAGGCTGTTGTACTCGCTCAGGGGCGCGTCACGCTGCGCCTCGGGGGCGAAGAACGAATCCTGGAAGAAGCCTGAGTCTTGCCACAGCGCGGTGCGCTCGCGCCGCCGCGACGCCACCGTGTTGGCCAGATGGTCGCGCGCCTGGTGGATGCTGGGTGCGGGCTGCGGCCCGCGGGCGCCAGCCATGGCCTGGGGCACCAACAATTGCAGTTCGGGAATGGACGGCAGATGGTCAACCGGGCAGCGCAGATAGCGGACCCGGCAGGCGGCCAGCACGGATTGTTTGATTTGCAGAATGCGGCGGGAATTGCCGCGGTCGGTGTCCAGGTCGATGGCGGCCAGCACCCGGCCATTGGCGCTGCAAATGGCGAAGGTGACGTGGATGCCGCCCAGCAAGTCGTACCAAAAGCGCACTTCCTGCGGATCAGTGGGCTGGCAGAACCGCACGAGCGGCAGCTTCGACAGCACGATGTGATGCGGCAGCGCTTCACGCAACTGGCGGTACACGCGGCGCTCGTCGGTGCTGAAGACAGGGCGCGCGGTCAGCGTCCACTCGTTTGGCAGGGGCTGCTGTTTGGGCTCGCGGCTGCGAAAAATCCACATCAGGGTGGCGGCGCCCAGCACGGCCACGCTGCCTATCAGGATGATCCACGGTAGTGTCGGCTGCATGTTGACATGTATGGAGGCGGGGAGCCGGCGTCGCCGCACCGGGAGGCGCGCGAAAACGCCAACGTACATGGTAACGCGTTGAATCAGGTGGCAAGCTCTCGCTCGTTCAATGCAGGGGGGCGGCCGGTGATCAGGTGTTACCCACGGCCCACAACGGTCACCAGCTGTTACCTTCATCGTGAGCAGAAGGCGTCGCGTCTGTTGTCAAAGCGCCAACGAAGTGGCCCAGGCGGTGGCGCTGCACTTTCACGCCGTAGTCAATCTCAGCGGCTTGCGCTTCGACAAAGGCCTCCACATGCGATGCCAGGTTTTCTGGCGGCAACAACAGAACCGCCTCAGATTCTGGGCCATTTCGATCGATGTGAGCACCCGCCTTCGAAATGATCTTGAGCATCGCTGTGTTCTCGCTGAGCGCATGTATGACCAGCGAGGCGACGCCGCGATTGCGAGCATGCAAGGTGGCATGGTCGAACAAGCGGCTCCCGTGGCCCCGGCCACGCGCTGCAGGCAGCACCGACACGCCGAACTCGGCCTGCTGTGAACCGCCATGCGCGGCGCTCTCAAGCAGATGTGACTCTGCGCCTTTGCAGGCTTCGGCTGGCCTCGGGGCGCTCATATACGCCAGATGTGCCATGGCCACGAGCTGAAGCCGACGATTGAACACGCCGAAGATCTCGTCGCGTTCGAAGTCCAGGCTGTCCACATAGGCCGCCAGTTGCTGGTCGGCGGCAGCATAGCCAAACCTCAAGTATCGGTCAGCCGGCTCCAAGGCCATCAGGTGGGCCAGAATTCTTGGGCGGTGCCGGGGCGCCAGCGAGCGCACCGGAATCCAATTGAACCGCGGCGCGCGCGGCGGCTCGACTGCCGGCGCCGTGGCGACGTCCAGTGCCGCTTGCGGCGGCGGCGGATCATGCGTGGCGCTCGATTGGGTGTTGAACATCATGGCGGTGTCCAAGTTCATCTCCAGATCAGTAGTAACCCTTATTATGCGATCACTGCGGCTTTGTTGCCCAAGCACCGGCACACAGGCCGACCGCCTGGCAGCTTGCGCTATACTGCTCGATTCACCCGACAACGGCGGGGTGGATTGGGTGGTGTGCTGAACCAGATGGAGGCTGCAAAAACAAGCAGCGCCCGGCATGGTTTGCCCCGGCCTTGGAGCACAGCCGTTTGATTGCGTGCCTTGCAAGCCCTGCGGCGTTCGCGGGCGCGCACCCTAGTGAGACCCTCATGAAGACCTTCAGCGCCAAACCGGCCGAGGTGAAGCACGAGTGGTTTGTGATTGACGCCACCGATAAGGTGCTCGGACGTGTTGCCAGCGAAGTGGCACTCCGTTTGCGCGGTAAGCACAAAGCCATCTACACGCCTCACGTCGACACCGGTGACTTCATCGTTATCGTCAACGCCGAAAAGATCCGCGTCACTGGCAGCAAGGCCACTGACAAGATCTACTACCGCCACACCGGCTACCCTGGCGGCATTCGTGCCACGTCCTTCAAAGACATGCAGGCCAAGCACCCTGGCCGGGCGATTGAAAAGGCCGTCAAGGGCATGTTGCCCAAGGGCCCACTTGGCTACGCCATGATCAAGAAACTGAAGGTGTACGCCGGTGCCACGCATCCGCACACTGCGCAGCAGCCCAAGGCGCTCGAACTTTAAGGAATGGCGATGATCGGTAACTGGAATTACGGCACCGGCCGGCGCAAGTCTTCTGTGGCTCGCGTCTTCATCAAAAAAGGCAGCGGTCTCATCACGATCAATGGCAAAGCCATCGACAGCTACTTCGGCCGCCAGACCTCAATCATGATTGCGCGCCAGCCGCTGCTGCTGACGAACAACGACGCCGCGTTTGACATCAAAGTCAACGTGCACGGCGGTGGCGAATCGGGCCAGGCGGGCGCGGTGCGCCACGGCATCACCCGCGCGCTGATTGACTACGACACGGCCTTGAAGCCCGATTTGAGCCGCGCCGGGTTCGTCACCCGCGACGCGCGCGAAGTTGAGCGCAAGAAAGTCGGCTTGCACGGCGCGCGGCGCCGTAAGCAGTTCAGCAAGCGCTAACACATCCAGGCACCCTGGCGTGCCTGGTGTGTGCTCCGGTGAAATCACTCGCCGGGGCCAGCCGCCAACACCATGCGCTGGAAACTGCTGCGCCGCCGTTTTTCCGTCAGTGCCCCGCGTGTCATCGTGCGCAGCCACATGCCTTGGCCGCTGCGTTGGGCGGCCATCGCGTTGGCGATGGGGTTTTCAGCCGCTGCGGCGCTGTGGGCTTTCGAATTCGGCAAGGAGATCGCCGGGCTGGATCGCAACTCGCGCGACGAGCTCATCGCCTTGCGCCAGGAGGTCGGTCAGTTGCGCGATGAGCGCCAGAAGGCGCAGTCGATTGCCAACACGGCAGAGAGCATGCTCAAAACCGAGCGCGTCGCGCAAGAGCGCCTGGCGCAGCAGCTGCGCAGTGTGGAGTCAGACAACCTCGCGCTGAAGGCGGATCTCGGCTTCTTTGAGCGCTTGTTGCCATCAGCCAGCGGCGAAGGCTTGGCGGTTCGCGCGTTGCAAGCCGAGCTTAAGGCGCCGGGGCAGATGCGCTTCCAGATGCTGCTGATGCAAAGCGGCAAGACGCAGGCCGAGTTCACTGGCCGCTATGAGATTGTCATGACGGGCCAACTCGAAGGCCGACCCTGGGTCATGGTCGCCGCGCAGGGCGCGCAGCCGATCAAGGTGCAGCAATACGCCCGTGTCGAAGGCATGGTGGAGTACCCCGTTGCGGCCGTGGTAAAAGCTGTGCAGGTCAAGGTGCTGGACGGCAAAGGCAGCGTTCGTGCCAGTCACACAGTCAAATTGTGACGTGGCCGCCGCAGCGCTCATCTACTCAGCGTTCACAAAGGACTCAAGCATGTGGCCAGGTAAGAAGAAGCAGGCCCCGATTCGCAGCCTGGTTTGCGAAGGGACGGTGATTGAAGGAACGCTGCGCTTTATCGACGGCCTGCGCATCGACGGTGAAATCATCGGCGATGTGATCGCCACGGAAGGTGGTCACAGCATAGTGGTGATCAGCGAAAAAGCCCGGGTGCAGGGAATGGTCAAGGCCGATCATGTGATCATCAATGGCGAAGTCCAAGGCCCAATCCATTGCACGGAGTTGCTGGAGCTGCAACCCAAGGCGCGCGTCACGGGCGACGTCAAATACGAAATGCTCGAAATGCACCAAGGTGCGCTCATCGATGGTGAGATGCGCCCATTGAAATTTGCCGAAAAGCCCGCATTGAAGCTGGCAGCTTCCAACGAAACCTGAA
>JAYUHT010000058.1:0-2698 GCA_043766725.1 Burkholderiales bacterium
GTCGTTCAGCAGCAGGCAGTCGCCCGGCTTCACATCGCGCGGCAGCTCTTTGTAGTCGAGCCCCACGCCGTGCTCGTCACCCGGCTCGGCGCGCGCGGCATCGAGCACGAACTCGGCGCCGTTGATGAGTTCGACTTTGCCGTTCAGGAACTTGCCGACGCGGATTTTCGGCCCCTGCAAGTCGGCCATCAGCGCCACCGGCCTGCCCACCTTTTGCGCCAACTCACGCACCAGCGTGACGCGGGCGATGTGGTCTTGCGCCGTGCCGTGGCTGAAGTTCAGCCGCACCACATCGACCCCCGCGCGCAGCAGCCGCTCCAGCACATCGGCCGAGCTGGAGGCAGGGCCGAGGGTGGCGACGATCTTGGTGGCACGAGACATGACAACTCCAACAGGCAGGCGTTCAAAGGGGCGTTCGGGGGGCGCGGGATTATCAGTGCCCGCTGCGCCGGGGAGTTACCGGCCAGGTACGTTCGCTACGCTTGCGCCGCGCGCCGTTCCAGAATCTCGAACGCCGGCAGTTGCTTGCCTTCCAGCACTTCAAGAAACGCGCCGCCGCCGGTGGAGATGTAGTCCACGTCTTTTTCAATACCGTACTTGGCGATGGCTGCCAGCGTGTCGCCGCCGCCGGCGATGCTGAATGCCGGGCTGGCGGCAATGGCGCGGGCGATGGCTTCAGTGCCGTGGGCGAAGGCCGGGAACTCGAACACGCCGACCGGGCCGTTCCAGACGATGGTGCCGGCGGCCTTCAGTTTTTCGGCCAGCAAGGCTGAAGTCTGCGGGCCGATGTCCAGGATCATCTCGTCAGGCGCCACCTGGTCAGCCGGCTTCACAGTGGCCGGCGCATCGGCCGCAAAAGTCTTGCTAACCACCACGTCCACAGGAATTGGCACTTCGGCGCCGCGCGCCTTCATGGCCGCCATCACGCTGCGGGCTTGTTCAAGCAAGTCGGCCTCGGCCAGGCTCTTGCCGATGGGCAAGCCGGCGGCGAGCATGAAGGTGTTGGCAATGCCGCCGCCGACGATCAGGCCATCGACCTTGCTGGCCAGGCTTTGCAGAATCGCTAACTTGGTGGAGACCTTGCTGCCGGCCACGATGGCGATGAGCGGGCGCCGGGGGTTGGCCAGGGCATGCATGATGGCGTCGATCTCGGCGGCCAGCAGCGGGCCGGCGCAGGCCAGCGGCGCGTATTGCGCGATGCCGTAGGTGGTGGCCTCGGCGCGGTGGGCGGTGCCGAAAGCGTCGTGCACGAAGATGTCGCACAGCGCCGCGAGCTTGCGCGCCAGGGCCTCGTCGTTCTTCTTCTCGCCTTTGTTCAGGCGGCAGTTTTCCAGCAGCACCACCTGGCCCGGCGCCACGGTCACGCCATCGACCCAGTGGCTGACGAGCGGCACGGGCCGGCCCAGCAGTTCGGCCATGCGCGCGGCCACTGGCGCCAGGGAGTCCTCGGGTTTGAATTCGCCCTCGCTAGGGCGGCCCAAGTGCGACGTGACCATCACCGCGGCACCGCTTTTCAGCGCCAGCTCAATGCAAGGCATCGAGGCGCGGATGCGCGTGTCTTCGGTGATGTGGCCGGCGTCGTCGAGCGGCACGTTCAGGTCAGCGCGGATGAAGACACGTTGGCCGGCGGCACGGCCGCTGTGGCACAGGTCGGTGAAGCGAAGGATGTTCATGGTGCTGGGTACTTGGTGTGAATCGCTGGTGTGAATTGCAGGCGTGAATGGGGAAACCTTGGTGCGCGGCAGCGCTCGGATGCGCTACCGCGCCGCGGCGCGTTCAGCGCTTGAGCGACAGTTTGCGCGTGCTGCCGTCGCGCGGCCACTTGCATTCGCCCGCGGCCGTCAAGGGCGTGCCGCTGATGTACAGGTTCTCGCAAGCGAAGGTATCGGCCGGGCCACTGCCGGGCAACAGTTTGCATTGCAGATCGAGCGCCCCGAACATGCTGGGCGTGCCCAGGCATTCCAGGCGGCCGGCGTTGCCCGCGCTGCCGCGCACCTGGTAGCGCTTCGCGCCTTCGTGCTGTTGCGGCTCGAATTCCAGCAACCAGCCCTCGGCCGAAATCCAGCGCCCCGCCATGTCCGGCGTTTCGTCGTTGCAGGCGCGCACCAACAGGAAAGTTAAAAACAGCAGCAAGGCGAGCAGGCCCAGCGCCAC
Source organism: Burkholderiales bacterium (assembly GCA_043766725.1). Taxonomy (GTDB): domain Bacteria; phylum Pseudomonadota; class Gammaproteobacteria; order Burkholderiales; family Burkholderiaceae_C; genus Rubrivivax. Next base: position 2,155 of record JAYUHT010000058.1, read on the forward strand.
GCGCATGACCCAGGTCAACCCCGTGCGCACGCCCGAGCCCACCCGGCCGGCCACGGCTTCCAACGTCGCAGCGTGGGGCAGGCGCGCAGGCGCGGCAGGCGTGATTGCTGGGCTGGCCGAGGCACCGATATGCGGGCGCAACGCGGCCACCAACGCGGCCACGTCGCGGCCCCATTGCTCGTCGGCCAGGCGCAGTGCTTGGCGACGCGTCAGGGCTTTCAGGTCGTCGGGCAGGTTGGCGTCAGACGGGATCTCGGTGCGTTCAAGCAGCACCGGCACCACGCGAATGCCGCGTGCCAGGGCGCGCGCGATTTCTTGCCGCACCCAGTCACCTTCGTTGTGAATGCGCCTCTGGCCCTGGGCGTCGCGCAAGTCGAGCCACTGGCTGCCGATGACGACCAGCATCACCTTGCATTCGGCCAGGGCCTTGTCGAGCGTGTCGATGAAATCGGCGCCGGCCTCGATGTCTTCGATGTCGCGAAAGATGCGCTCGTCGCCGAATTCGCGCACCAGCGCGTCGGCCAGGCGCCCGGCCGCGAACTGC
>JAYUHT010000059.1:0-2692 GCA_043766725.1 Burkholderiales bacterium
GCAGTTCACGCTGGTCAGCACGCCGATGTAGTTGCGCGTGGCCACCCGGCCGTCGGCACGCACGATGCCTTCAAACGTGGCCGGCTGCGCCACGAACGCCGTGGCCTGCGCCCCGGCACCCGGCTCGTGCACGCGCGCAAAGGCGCTGTAGGCCAGGTTGTGCGTGTGCACGTGCTGGCCCGGGGCGATGGCCTGGGTGGCGGTGCCGATGATCTGGTTGTAGCGCCGCACCGGCTGGCCGGCGGCCACGGCACGCACGGCCAGCTTGTGGCCGGGCGGCACCAGGCCGGCCACGGTGATGCCTTCGGCTTCAATGTGTGTGCCGCCGAGCAATTGGCGCCGAGCGATGACGACATCATCACTCGGGTGGATGCGGATGGTGGGAGGTGCGCTCATGGTCGTCGGCGGGCACTATAGCCTCGGCGGCTTTTACAATTGCCTCGCTTGCCCGGGCCAACCTGCCATGACACCTTCGCACGCCGCACACCGGCGCCTGATGTTGAAGACCCTGACCATGGTGGCCGCAGGTGCGAGCGGCGCTGCACGTGCCCAGGTCACGCCGCAGGGCACGGTGGTGTTGACGGTCAGCGGCAAGATCAACAACCCTTCCGGCGACGCGCGTTTTGACATGGCCATGCTCGAAGCCCTGCCGCAGCACAGCTTCACCACCCGCACGCCCTGGTATCCCCAGCCGCGCAAGTTCACCGGCCCGTTGCTGCGCGAGGTGTTGAGCCAGGCCGGCGCGCGCGGTGACCAGGTGCGCGCCATCGCGCTGAACGACTACCGCATCGACATTCCCATGGATGACCTGGTGCGCTTCGACGTGGTGCTGGCCCGGCTGCTCGACGACAAGCCCATGGCGGTGCGCGACAAAGGGCCGCTGTTCATCGTCTACCCCTTTGAAGCGCGGCCCGAGCTGCGCAGCACTGTTTACTACAGCCGCTGTGCATGGCAGCTCAAAGCACTGCAAGTGCTGTGACACGCACTGGGTGGCGGCCAAGCTGGCTCGGCGTGGTGGGCCTGCTGCTGGCCCTGGGCCTGGCCGGCGCGGGTTGGCTGCAAACGCGCCAACACGGCCTGCTCAACCAGACGTTGCGCAATCAAGATGACTATGTCGTGCTCACGCTGTTTCAGTTCGAGACCGAATACTTTCGCCTGCGTGAAGAATTTGCGCGCAGCGTGACTCTGGCGCAGCCCGACTGGGTGGCCCTGCAACTGCGCTACGACATCTGGGTCAGCCGCGTCGAGTTGTTGCGCGAAGGCCGCGCGTTGCGCTTGCTCGAAGGCGCGCCCAGTTTCAACAGCGACTTGCAGGTCATCGAACGCTTCGTGGTGCACGCCGACCACTACTTCGCCGCCGGTGCCAACGGGCAGCCGCCCGCGCCCCAGCGTGCCCAGTTGCAGCAAGAGCTCAACGCGCTGCTCGAACCCATCCATGGCCTGACCTTGCGCGCCACCCAACATGTGGCCGTGCAGACGGCGTCGCGCACCGCGGCTGTGCGCGAACAAAACGTTATCGGCCTGGCGCTGACCCTGTTTCTGTCGGCGCTGACCCTGGCCTTCGGCCTGATCGCCATGGACCAGATGCGCCGGCTGCGCCAACGCCGCCTGGCGCTGGAAACGCTGGCCGAAAACCTGCGCCTGGCGCGCACCCAGGCCGACGCTGCCAACCAGGCCAAGACCGTTTTCCTGGCCCACATGAGCCATGAGATCCGCACGCCGTTCCAGGGCGTTCTCGGCATGCTGTCGCTGCTGCGCGATACGCCGCTGTCGCCGCGCCAGATCGACCTGCTGCGCACGGCCACCGATTCGGCCGACCACTTGCTGCGTGTGCTCAACGACATCCTGGATTTGCCGCAACTCGAATCGGGCCACATGGCACTGGCTCAGGGGCCGGTCGACCTGCGCCGCCTGTTGCATGAAACCGAGGCCTTGATGCAACCCCAGGCGTTGCAGAAGGATTTGCGCCTGAACGTGCAGTGCAGCCAGGCCGTGCCGCCCTGGGTTGTGGCCGACGAAACCCGGCTCAAGCAGATCATCTTCAACCTGCTGAGCAACGCCATCAAATATTCCGAACACGGTGACGTGCTGCTTGATCTGGCCACCCTGGGCGAGAGCGCCGAGCGCTTGCGCCTGACCGTCACCGATCACGGCCCCGGCATGGACGAAGCCGCGCAGGCGCGCCTGTTTCAACCCCAGCACGGCAGCGGCGCGGTGCGGGCCCACAGCGCGGGCGGCGCCGGCCTGGGGCTGGAGATTTCGCATGGTCTGGCGCGCCTGATGGGCGGCGAGTTGAGCGTTCGAAGCGCGCTGGGCCAGGGCAGCAGCTTCGTGCTCACCCTGCCCTTGCAAGCGGCCCCGGCACCGCAGCCCAGCGGCCTGCCGCGGCCCAGCAGCGCGGCGCGCGCGCTGCGCATCCTGGTGGCCGAAGACCACCCCGTGAACCGCCAGTTCCTCGGCGCCTTGCTCGAAGGCATGGGGCACGACGCGGTGTTCGCCGGCGACGGCCGCGAAGCCGTGGCGCTGGCCGCGGCGCAACGGTTTGATCTGGTGCTGATGGATCTGCACATGCCGGAAATGGACGGCATTCAGGCCACCACGGCGATCCGCTCCCTGGCCGACCGTGGTGCCGCCACGGTGCCCATCATTGCGCTGACGGCCGACGGCTTTGCGCCCACCCGCGAACGCTGCC
>JAYUHT010000060.1:0-7174 GCA_043766725.1 Burkholderiales bacterium
GCGCGCGTACAGGTCGCGGCCCAGTTCATCGGTGCCCAGCCAATGCACCGCGCCGGGGGCATGCAGCCGTTGTGACACTTGTGTTTCGTTAGGATCGGCGCCCGCCAGCCAGGGTGCGGTGGCGGCCAGCAGCGCCACTGCCAGCAGCGCCAGCGTGGCCAGCAGCACCACGCGCCGGCGCATCAATTTGCGCAGGGTCAGTGCCAGCGTCATGTTGTGTGCCGCAAGCGCGGGTCGATGCTCACGTAGAGCAAGTCCACCGCAAAATTGATCAGCACGTAAATCGCCGCCACCACCAGCAGCGCGCCTTGGATGACGGGGTAGTCGCGCCGCAGCACGGCACTCACCACCAGGTTGCCAACGCCGGGCAGGCCGAACACGGTTTCCGTTACCACCGCGCCGCCGATCATCAACGCCAGCGTCAAGCCAAGCACGGTGACGATGGGCACCAGCGCATTGCGCAGCGCATGCTTGAGCACCACCACGCGCTCGCTCAGGCCCTTGCTGCGCGCGGTGCGCACATAGTCTTCGCCCAGCACATCGAGCATCGAGGCACGGGTGAAGCGCGTGATGAGCGCCGAGTTCAGCACGCCCAGCACCGTGGCGGGCAACACCAGCGCGTGCACCCGCTCAAGCAGCGGCGCACCGGGCTCGCCATAGCCGGACACCGGAAACCAGCCCAGGCCGACCGCAAAAATCTGCATCAACACCAGGCCAAACCAGAAGCTCGGAATGCTGGCGCCCAACATGGCCAGGAAGCTGATGGCTTGATCCAACCAGGTGCCTTGATGCGCCGCGCTCAACAGGCCGCAGGGCAGGCCGATCAGCGCGGCGATGCCCAGCGCCAGCAAGGCCAGCAACGTGGTGGGCTCGGCGCGTTCCCACAGCGCCTGCGTCACCGGCCGCTGCAGAAAGATGGACTGCCCCAGATTGCCTTGCAGCACCTCGCGCAGCCAGTAGCCAAACTGCACCGGCACGCTGTGATCCAGCCCATAGTCCTTCTGCACGCGCGCAATGTCTGCCGCCGTGGCTTGGTCACCCAGCAGCACCGAAATCGGGTCGCCCGACGCGGCGCGGGTGAGCACGAAGACCAGCACCGCCACGATGGCCAGCACGGCGAGCAGGCCGGCGGCGCGGCTGGCAAGATAGCGCAGCATTCAGTGGCGGCGGTCAACTAACGCTTCATGTCAGCCGGCGCTAGACATGCTGGTCGATCAAGATCGGGTTGCCATCGGGGTCGGCCAGCATGAAGCTCGCCGGGCCGCTGCCGGCTTCGTCCGCCTCGGTGAGCAGTGTCAAGCCCTGAGCCTTGAGCCGGCGTTGCAGCGCGCGCACATCGGTGAACGCATCGAGCTTGGCCGCATCGCTGTTCCAGCCCGGGTTGAAGGTCAGCATGTTGCGCTCGAACATGCCTTGGAACAGGCCGATGACATGGGCGCCGTTCTTCAGGATCAACCAGTTTTGCGCCGCATCACCCATCACGGGTTTGAAGCCGAGTTTTTCATAGAACGCCTGCGCGGCGGCAATGCTCTTCACCGCCAGGCTGACTGAAAACGCGCCGAGTTCCATGGTCTGCTCCTTTGTTCACATTGAGTCTGAAACGCGCCACAGCACCCATTTCACTTTTCCGTGCCTACAGCGCCACGCACAGCCCGCTCACTTGATGCGCGCATTCCAGAAGAACGGCCAGGTCGCCGGCACATAGCCATCGAGCGCCGGGCTGCGCGCCGACAAGCCGTTGAACTTGCCCACGTTGATGTAGGGCACCTCGTCGTACACCACCTGCTGCACCTTGCCCCACAGCGCGCCGCGCTTGGCGGGGTTGGCTTCGGCGTTGAAGGCGCTCAATGCGGCCTGCTTGGCCGGCGTGCCCCACCAGCCCGGCGCGCCTTCGCCCAACTGCGGCGGCGACAGCATGGGCTCGGGGAACTGGCCGCTGTGAGTGATGTAGATGTCCCACAGCTTGCTGTCATTCCTGCGCTGCACCAGGGTGGCCCAATCGACCACGTTCAGCTCGGGCTTGAAGCCGGCGCGCTTCAATTGCTCGGCCATGATCAGCGCCATGTTGTGGTGAAAGTCGTATTGCCGGCTGGTGAGGATACGCACCGCCTCGCCCTTGTAGCCGGCCGCTTCAGCCATGGTCTTGGCTAGTGACGCATTGCGAACGTTGTAGTGCTCGGTGCCCACGGCGCTGTAGTAGGGTGAGCCCTTGGGGAAGTGGTTGCCCTCGGCGGTGAAGAAGCGAATGTCGCCAAAGCCCGCGGCCAACATCTCACCCTGGCCAATGGCCGTGCGCATCGCTTGGCGCAGGGCCTGGTTGGCGGCCACCCCTTCCTTGGTGTTCAGCACCAGGTACGGGAAGCCGAATGAAGGCGTGAGGATGGGCACGGTCTTGGTCGTGGCCTTTTCCAGCCGGCTCAGGGCTTCAGTGGGCAGCAGGTCAGCGTAGTCGTACTGGCCGGCCAGCGAGCCTTCAACGCGCGTGTTGGCGTTGGGCACGGGCACGAAGCGCAGCTCTTCGATCAAGGCCTGGCGCTTGCCGCCGTAGCCACTCGGCGCCTCGCCGCGCGCGCTGTATTGCTCGAAGCGGGTGAGCAGCACATATTGGTCGGGCCGGCGCTCCTTGAACTTGTACGGACCGGTGCCGACGTAGTCTTTCAAGGGCTGGGCGATGCTTTCCTTGGCCATGATGGCGGCCATGCCGCTGGGCAGGGCGAGCTGTGCGGCCAGCGGGGCATAGGGCTGCTTGAGTTGCAGGTCAATGCCGTGCGTGCCGCGCACCTTCAGGCTTTCGGTTTCCCTGGCCAGGGCCTTGCCGCGCGGGGCTTGCTCCATCCAGCGTTGTAGGCTGGCCACCACATCTTCAGCGTTCAGCTCACGGCCGTTGTGCAGCATCACGCCGCGGCGCAGGTTGATGCTGTAGTGCTTGCCGTCAGCGCTCACCTTGGGCAGGCCGTCAGCCAGCATGGGCACCACGTTCCACTTGGCGTCGAAGGTGTACAGCGTTTCATACACGTGCTGCATGATGGTGCCCACCAGGTCAGCGGTGCTGATCATCGGGTCCAGCGTTTGCGGCTCGGCCACCATGGCCAGGGTGGCGTGCTTGCGTGGGGTCTGGGCCTGGGCGGGCTCAGGCAGGGCGATGCAGCTCGCCGCCAGCGCCAGGGTCATGAGCGCAGCGCAGCGCTGAACAGTGAAGGTCATGGTGTCTCCAGGAGCGACGAGGGCTGACCGCATCGCGCGGCCTGCCCAGCGCGAACTATCACCGAACTGCTACCTCGCGCTGTACCGGGTAAGCCCATAGCAACTGCACCTGTGTTCGAGGGTACTTTCGGGGCCCCATTGCCTCAGCAGAATCCCCCATGCCCCTTGAATACCTCGGCACCCCGCCCCTGGCCTCAGACCGCCAGGCCCGCCCCTTTTCACCCGCCGTGCGTGCGGGCGATTTCATCTTCTTGTCAGGCCAGGTGCCGGCCAATGCGCAAGGCGAGATCGTGGCCGGCGGCATCGAGGCGCAAACGCGCCAGGTGCTGGACAACCTGGGCCGGGTGCTGGCCCTGGCCGGCGCCACGTTTGACGACGTGTGCAAGTGCACCTGCTGGTTGGCCGATGCGCGCGACTTCGGCGCCTTCAACCGCATCTACATGAGCTACTTCACCAACGGCCGCCCGGCGCGCAGCACCACCGAGGCGCGGCTGATGGTGGACGCCAAGGTGGAGATCGACATGGTGGTGTACAAGCCACAGGGCTGATCAAGCCTGCGCCTGTTGCACGCGCCGCCTTGATGACATTCGCCAAAACCGGAGCATGCACATGAACGAACTCGGACGCCTTGAAGACCTGCCTCAAAGCTACCGCGACGATTTAACTCGGCACAACCTGGTGCCGCTGTGGCCCAGCCTGCGCGGCGTGCTGCCGCCCACCGTGCCCACGCGGCACACCCAGGCCACCTGCTGGCGCTATGCCTCGATCAAGCCGCTGCTGCTGCAGGCCGGTGAGCTCACGCCGATCGAGAAAGCCGAGCGCCGCGTGCTGGTGCTGGCCAACCCCGGCCACGGCCTGGAAAAAATGCAGGCCAGTGCGGCCATCTACCTGGGCATGCAGTTGCTGCTGCCCGGCGAATGGGCACCGGCGCACCGCCACACGCCCAATGCGGTGCGCGTGATCGTTGAAGGCGAAAGTGCCTACACCACGGTGAACGGCGAGAAGTGCGTGATGAGCCGCGGCGACCTGATCCTCACACCCACTGGGCAGTGGCATGAACATGGCCATGACGGCAGCCAACCGGTGGTCTGGCTCGATGTGCTCGACCTGCCGCTGGTGTATTACATGGAAGCCAGCTACCACGTAGACGGGCCGCGCCAGGCCGTCAAACCCGAGCGCGGCGACGCGCTGTATGCGCGTGGCGGCATCGTGCCTTCGGTGAATTTCGAGCGCGCCAGCAAGCCTTACCCCATGCTGCGCTACCCCTGGGTGGAAGCGCGCGCCGCGCTCGTCACCCTGGCCGGGAGCCAGCCCGAATTGCAGGCCGTGCAAGTCACCTACACCAACCCTGAAACCGGCACCGATGCGCAAAACATCCTGGGCTTTTATGCGCAGATGCTGCGCCCGGGCCAAGCGCTGAAGCTGCCCGTGCGTTCACCGGCCATGGTCTTTCACCTGATTGAAGGCGCGGCCGATGTGCAGGTGGCCGGCCAGCATTTCGCGCTCACCGAGGCCGACACCTGCTGTGCGCCGGGCTACACCGGCGTGACGCTTGTCAACCGTTCGCCCAGCGCGCCGGCGTTCATCTTCATCGCTGACGAAACACCGCTGCACAAGAAGCTGGGCGTGTTTGAAAACCGCGGCTGATGCCGGGGGTTAGCCCAAGGTCCTGCCCAAGGGTCGGCCGGAGCCAGAGCACCGACCCGCGAGCGGCGCTCAGGCCTCAGGCCAGGCGTGCGACGGCTGCTCGGCCCGGCGCCAGACGCCAGCCTGGACCGGCGTGCGCTCCAGCACCAGCAGCGTGGCGTCGCGCAGGGCACACACCACCGTCAAGCCGCTGTGTTCGATGGTGTAGCCCTCGCCGGGGTCGAGCACGATGTCGCGTGGGTCATCTTCCTGTGTGATCCACAGCCGGCCGGTCAAGGCTTGCACCTGGCGGCCTTGCCCGTCATGGATGAGGTGCAACTCGTTCTTCAGCAGGGCCACGCTGGGCAGGGTCAGGTCGGTTTTCATCGGGCATCCTTTCACATTCCGTCTTGGCACTTGACAACCGGGTTGCCCCGTTTGCTCTGGTGCATGCGCCGCAGTGTGCGCCGGGCAAGCATGCCGTTCAAACGATCTCTTTGAATGCTTAGAATGCGTTTTCAGAATGCGAACACAGCATGCGCCAGCGCCAATTCGCCCTGCCTCCGCTCGATCAACTTGAAGCCTTTGAGGCCGCCGCGCGGCACTTGAGCTTCACCCGCGCGGCCGACGAGTTGGCGCTCACGCAATCGGCCGTGAGCCGGCAAATTGCCGCGCTCGAAACCTTCTTCGGCGTGCCGCTGTTCCAGCGCCTGCACCGCGCTCTGCGTCTGAACAACGAGGGCCAGCAGTTGCAGCGGTGCGTGGTGGCCGTGCTGCAGCAGTTGCACCAGGTCAGCGCCGAGCTGCGCGGTGCGGCGCGGCAAAAGACCGTGGTCGTGACCACCACGCCGGGCTTTGCCGGGCTGTGGCTGATTCCGCGCCTGGCCGGCTTCACCGCCACACGCGCTGATGTCGATGTGCGCATCTCGGCCAGCAATGCCGTGGTCAACCTCGAACGTGACGGCGTGGACCTGGCGGTGCGCTATCACACCGCCGAAGGCGCGGGTGCCGAAGCGACATTGCTGTTCGGCGACGCGGTGCTGCCGGTGTGCAGCCCGGCCCTGCTGCGCGACAAGCAGCGGCCCCTGAAGACCCCGGCCGACCTGCGCCACCATTGCCTGCTGCAGCTTGAAACCGATGGCGCGGTGCAACTGCTGGAATGGCCGCCGCTGCTGCGCGCCCTGAACATCGAACACCTGAAACCGGCCAGCACGCTGCACTTCTCGCTGTACGACCAGATGATCCAGGCCGCCATGAACGGGCAAGGTGTGGCGCTGGGGCGCGTGCCACTGTTGAACAATCTGCTCAAGCAGCGCAAGCTGGTGGCGCCGTTCAAGAAGACGCTGGTGTCGCCACGCAGTTACTACTTGGTTCAATCACAGGCGTCGCAGCGCAAGCCCGAAGTGAACGAATTTGCCGCCTGGTTAACGGCCGAGGCGCGCCGCCAGCCCTGACCCGCACACCTTCACGTTTGCAAGGACCACGCCATGAACACTGCCACCGCCAACCCGATGGGCCTGATGGGCTTCGAATTTGTTGAATTCGCTTCGCCCACGCCGAACGTGCTGGAGCCCTTGTTCGAGACCCTGGGCTTCAGCCTGGTGGCCAAGCACCGCTCCAAAGACGTGGTGCTGTACCGCCAGGGTGGCATCAACTTCATCGTCAACCGCGAACCCAAAAGCCCGGCCGGTTACTTCGCCGCCGAGCATGGCCCGTGCGCCTGTGGCCTGGCGTTTCGCGTCGCCGATTCACACGCCGCGTATGCGCGCGCGCTCGAACTCGGCGCGCAACCGCTGGACATGCAAACCGGCCCGATGGAGCTGCGCTTGCCGGCCATCAAAGGCATCGGCGGCGCGCCGCTGTATTTGATCGACCGCTTTGATGACGGTGCGTCGATCTACGACATCGACTTCGCTTTCCTGCCCGGCGTGAGCCGCCACCCCGAGGGCCATGGCCTGAATACCATCGACCACCTCACCCACAACGTCTACCGCGGCCGCATGGGTTTCTGGGCCGACTTCTACACCCGGCTGTTCAACTTCCGCGAGTTGCGCTACTTCGACATCCAGGGTGAATACACCGGCCTGGCCTCGAAGGCCATGACCGCGCCCGATGGTTTGATCCGCATTCCGCTGAACGAGGAAAGCAAGCAAGGCGGCGGCCAGATCGAAGAGTTCTTGATGAAGTTCAACGGCGAAGGCATCCAGCATGTGGCGCTGATCTGCGACGACCTGCCCGCCACGGTGGACCGCCTGGCCCTGGCCGGCGTGCCGCTGATGACCGCGCCCAACGACATCTACTACACGATGCTGGCTGAACGCTTGCCCGGCCATGGGCAAGACGT
>JAYUHT010000061.1:0-7172 GCA_043766725.1 Burkholderiales bacterium
CACGCTGATGCCCCAGCGCGCCACCCGGCCGGTGACCAGCGCGCCTAACACCACCATCCACAGGCCGGCGAGCAGGCCCTGGCCCCATTGCCCGGGCGAGAGCCAGGCATGCGGCAACCACATCAGCGCCGCGAACGCCGCCAGGTTGGCCGGGTTGAGGAAGTGGCCGCGCGCGGAGCCCGCACCGGCGCGCAGCAGGAACTTGCTCGACATGGCCACGCCGGCCAACAGCGGGTGCAGCCACAGCACATCACTGCGCACCAGGATGCTGATGCCGCACCCACTCACCACCGCACTCAGGTAGCCGCCCCAGCGCTTGCGCGTAGGCAGCTTGAGCGAAAACTGCCAGAACGCCTGTGTGCCCAGCGCGGCGGCGAAGGTGAGCGCCACTTGAATGGGCAGCAAGGCGAAGTCGCGCGCCACCGCGCCGAAGGCCAGCAGCGCGAGCAGGAAGGCGATCTGGAAGACGCGCGCATCCAGGCGCTGCCAGGCTTGAAGCGCGGTGGCGTTCATGGCCGTTCCTTGCCGAACAGGCGCTGCCACCAAACATCAGGCTGCGCGGGTGAGTCGCCGATCGGCATCACGCCGGCATAGCGCCGGGCTTCATCGGCATTCCAGCCGGTGACGCGCATCAGCGTGGCGGCTTGCTCGCGCTGGCGCCGCGGCAAATCAGTTTCAAAGTAGCGCCGGGCCTGCTCGACGCTGGCCTGCTGGCTGGCGCGGCAGGATTGCACGCAGGCCTGCACATCACCGCGGCCGCCGCCGCCGGCGCAGGCGTTTTCGCAGTCGAACGCGGCGGCCTTTTCGCGGCATTGCTGCATGCTGCCAGGGTGCGGGTGCTGCAAGACGTAGCGCGTCTGCCAGTTCTGGCGGTCTTGCGTCTGCACAAACATCAGGTCTTCAGGAAAGGTGGCCGGCGTGTAGCGCACATGCAGCCGGGTGAGCAGCGCGTTTTGGGCGCCGTTTTGCATGCCACGCGGCCGCGCCACCGCTTCGGCCACGGCTTCATCAGCCAGCCAGAACACGCCGGCGCTGCGCAACTCTTCCGGGCGCAGCGGGTCGGCGGCGCAGGGGTCGCACCAGGCCATGTCCCAGAAGTATTCGGTGAAGACCACGCGGTGCTCTTCCTGCTTGGCCTGGTGGTCGAACATGGCCTTGTAAAAGGTCTTGAAGTCGCGCTTCACGCCGGCGGGCAAGTTCAAATTGGCCGGCAGCTTCACGGTGCGGTAGTTGGAACTCTCCACCCGCCCGCCGCGGGTGAGCACATAGGCGATCAGGTCTTGCGGCTTGTTGGGCTCGGCGTTGATCATGCCCAGGCGCAGGGGCAGCATGAACTTCTCGCTCTCGAACGCGAACTGCAAGGGGCGCAAATACTGCACGCCGCTGTTGGCCTGCTCCTTCACGTTGACCTTGGCCACAAAGAACTTCATGTCCAGCGCCACATAGGGTTTGAGCGCAGCGGCCGCACCGCGCGGCATGCGGTAGCCGTTCTCGTTCAGCCAGATCTCCAACCCCTGGCTTTGCTTGGCCGAAAGCATCACGATGTCGTATTCGCCCACCGTGTAGCTGGCTTCAACCGCCACGCCCAGCGCCTTGGCGCGTTCCGCGGCAGCGGCCATCGGGGCGGGGGCGGCGCTCATCGCCAGGCGGTCGGACAAGCCGTGCCGCTCGCGGCGATCCAGCTGCCCCGCCGGGCAGGGGTCGGGGTCGAAGTACTCGGCCAGGCGCGGCGCGGAGTAAGCATCCAACCGTTCAAACAACTTTTTGTCACCGATGCGCACCTGGCCGCGCTGCAACACCTGCGGCACCGGCACCACCAGGGCGAACTCGGTCAACGGGCCTTTGAAGTCATTCAGCATGGAGATCACGGTGCGCGGCCCGTCGCGCACCAGGATCACCTGGCTGGCTTCATTGAACAGGCCGGCATCGGCCTTGCCGGCAAAGAAGCCGCAAAAGGCCTGGGCCTGGGTGGCCAGGCCCAGGGTCACGGCCACCAGGGCGGCCAGGGCGTGTTTAAGTAAGCGTGCAGTGGGCATGGGTCGCGCTCCAAAAGTGGTGAGTCACGACCCTTGCACGCGCCAGGCCGGCGCAGCGGGTTAACTATTTTTGGCGTACTAAAAATCGCGCTGCCAGACATCGCTCACCAGATCGGGCCCGAACTCTCCATAGGCTTCGGTCTCGACCAGGCTGAAGCCTTGGGCCACATAGATGCCGCGTGCGGCCAGCAGCACGTTGTTCGTCCACAGCATGATTTTTTGGTAGCCCGCCGCTCGCGCATATTCCACGCACTGCGCCACCAGGCGCTTGCCCAGGCCCAGGCCGCGGGCGCCGGGCTCCAGGTACAGCAGGCGCAACTGCGCGGTGGTGGCGTCGCGCCGCACCAGCATCACCGAGCCCAACACCTGGCCGCCATATTCGGCCACCCAGCAACGCTCGCATGCCGGGTCGTGCTGGCGTAAAAAGTCCGCCACGATCTGCGCCACCGTGGCCTCGATCTGCATGTTCCAGCCATATTCCTGCGCGTACAAGGCACCCTGGCGGTGCACGATCCAGCCCATTTCACCCGCTCGCGGCTGGCGCAGCACCACGCCCAGCATGGCGTCGGTGGCGCGCTGCGCCTCCACCTCGCGCAAGGCCGCTTTCAGCAACGCCTGGCTGGCTTCGACCTGCGCCGCCGCGTGCTGCGGGCCGCGTGGGCGCCCAGGCGCCAACACCTGGAACAACGATTCGGAACCAGACACCATGCAACGCTCCCTGTAAGACCGGCGAATGCCGGCTTCAGCTGGAGGTTAGCAGATGTACCCCGCGGTTAGGGGGTTGCGCTCAACGCGAATCTGTTATCGAAAACGAGGGTACGTCGCACTCAACAAAGAGTTAAAGGGCGTACTGCGCTCACTCCTTGCCCGGTACCGTGAGCAGGGGAATGGCGCCATCCGACCCCGCGCCGAGCAGCCCGGTGCGGGTGTAGATGCCCAGCTTGTCGCGCGTGTCGGCAATGTCCATGCCGCGCAGGGTGAGCTGGCCGATGCGATCCGCCGGGGTGAACATGCCCGCGCCCCTTTCCATGGTCAGCCGCTCGGGGTGGTAGCTCAGGTTCGGGCTTGTTGTGTTGAGCAACGAATAGTCGTTGCCGCGGCGCAGCTCCAGCGCCACCTCGCCGGTGATGGCGCGTGCCACCCATCGTTGCGCGGTTTCACGCAGCATCAAGGCCTGCGGGTCGAACCAGCGGCCGTGGTACAGCAGCTTGCCCAGGCGCCGGCCGTTGGCACGGTACTGCTCGATCGTGTCTTCGTTGTGAATGCCGGTGACCAGCCGCTCGTAGGCGATGTGCAGCAAGGCCATGCCCGGCGCTTCATAGATGCCGCGGCTCTTGGCTTCGATGATGCGGTTCTCGATCTGGTCGCACATGCCCAGGCCGTGGCGCCCGCCGATGCGGTTGGCTTCTTCGAGCAGGGCCACGGCATCACCGAAGCTGCGGCCGTTCAGCGCCACGGGTTGGCCTTCTTCGAAGCGCACGGTCACCTCTTCGGCCTTCACCGCCACATCGTCACGCCAGAAGGCCACGCCCATGATCGGGTTGACGATGCTCAAGCCCGAGTTCAGGTATTCCAGGTCTTTGGCCTCGTGCGTGGCGCCGAGCATGTTGCTGTCGGTGCTGTAGGCTTTTTCCACGCTCATCTTGTAGTCGAAGCCCTGGGCGATGAGGTACTCGCTCATCTCCTTGCGCCCACCCAGCTCGTCGATGAAGGTTTGATCCAGCCAGGGCTTGTAGATCTTCAACTCGGGGTTGGCGAGCAAGCCGTAGCGGTAGAAACGCTCGATGTCGTTGCCCTTGTAGGTGGAGCCGTCGCCCCAGATGTTCACGCCGTCGTCGCGCATCGCCACCACCAGCGCGGTGCCGGTGACGGCGCGGCCCAGCGGCGTGGTGTTGAAGTAGGTGGCGCCGGCGGTGCTGATGTGAAAGGCACTGCACTGGATGGCGGCGATGCCCTCGGCCACGAGTTGCGCGCGGCAGTCGATCAGGCGCGCAATGTCGGCGCCATAGGCCTTGGCTTTGCGCGGAATGTCGTCGTAGTCGGTCTCGTCGGGCTGGCCGAGGTTTGCTGTGTAGGCGCACGGGATGGCGCCCTTGGCGCGCATCCAGTGCACGGCGGCTGATGTGTCCAGGCCACCGGAAAAGGCGATGCCCACGCGCTGGCCGGCGGGCAGGTGTTGAAGGATGTTGGCGCTCAAGATGGGGCTCGCTTACTCAGACAGTCAGTCAGACATTCAGTCACACAAAGGGGCGCGATTTTGTCACTGCACGGCCGCGCTGGGCCGCTGGCCCACGCGCTCGCGCCACGCGGCCAGGTGCACCAGGCCTTCATCAGCAGGCCGGTACTTCAACAAGCCACGAGCAAAGTCGAGCGCACACAGCACCGTGATGTCGGCAATGCTGAAGTGCTCGCCCGCCAGGTAGGGCTGGCGCGCCAGCACGGTGTTGAACCAGGCCGCCGCTTCGCGGAACTTGTGCGCCTGGGCGCGGCCGAAGTCTGCGAACTGGGGCTTTTCAAGCGCCGCCAGCCCAGGGTGGGTGTGGCGAATGGCCAGCGCGATCCCGCTGAACAGGTACAGCTCCACTTGCCGATCCACCATCTCGATGAACGCGCGCTCCTCGCTGTTGCGGCCCATCAGGTTGGGCTCGGGATACAGGCCTTCCAGGTAGGTGCAGATGGCGCGCGATTCGCTCAAACACCGGCCGTCGTCCAGCTCCAGCACCGGCACCTTGGCCAGCGGGCTCTTGGCCAAGTAGGCGTCGCTGTGATGGGCCCGGGCGTTGAGATCGACATTCACCAGCTCGATGCCGGTGATGCCTTTTTCGGCGATGAAAACGGTGACGCGCCGCGGGTTGGGTGCACGGGGAGAAACAAAGAGCTTCATGGTGTTGATCTCAAACGTTAGTTGATGTCATGCTTGTGGCCAGCCCTTGTGCACAAACTCCGCCTGGCCGGCGGTTTCAATCGTGCCCGGCCGCGCCGCACGCACCCTTGAAATGGCCGCCTCGGGCGCCAGGCCGCCTTCTTCCACCAGCAGCCGCGCCACCAGCATGCCGGTGCGGCCCAGGCCGGCGGCGCAGTGCACCAGCACCGGCTGGCCGCGCTGCAACGCCGCCACCAGGGCCGGGCGCTGGCGGCGCCAGGCGGCCAGCGTGGCAGCCTCGGGCGTGCGCATGTCGGCAATCGGCACATGCCACCAGCCCAGGCCGGCGGCGGCCACCGCTTGCGCAAACCCGGGCACGCCCAGGGCAGCGAATTCATGCGCCTGCACCAGGCTGAGCACATGCTGCGCGCCCCATTGGCCAATGGCTTGCAGGTCGGCACCCAGGTCGTGCGGCATGCTCTGGCCCAGCACGCTCCAGCCCGAGCGCCCGGGGCAATGGCTCATGCCCAGCCGCGCTGATCCGAGCGCCACTTCGTTGATGACCAAGGGCTTCACGCCACGCGCCGCCAGTGCCCGGGTGGCTCGTGCTGCACGCGCGCTTCGTCGCGCAGCTTGAACAGGTGGGCCTGCAAGCTGCGCAGTGCCATGGCGTGCAGCTTGAGTGGCACGTCGGCATACACCGTGGCCAGCACCGCGGCAATGGGCTGGGCCTGTTCGTGCAGCGCCGCCACCACCTTGGCCTCGCGCGCCAGGCGGTGGTCGATGATGCGCTGCATGGCCGCGCGCGGCTGCGGCATCAGGAAGCCATGGCCGGGGGCGAGCCAGTCGAGATCGAGCTGCATCAGCTCGCGCAGCGAGGCCAGGTAGGCCGCCATGTCACCGTCGGGCGGGTTGATGACCACGGTGGAGCCCTGCATCACATGGTCGCCGGTGAACAGCATGCGCTCCTCGTGCAGCCGGTAGCACAGGTGGTTGCCGGCGTGGCCCGGCGTGTGAATCACCTCGAACGTTGTGCCGCCGGGCAGGTTGAATATCTCACCGCCGCTCAAGGCCACATCGGGCACGAAACTGGTGTCCTGCCATTCCTGGTATTTTGGCGCCATGCCCAGCACCTGCGCGCCGGTGGCGGCTTTGATGGCCGCGGTGGCCGGGGAATGGTCCTTGTGGGTGTGGGTGACGAAGATCCAGCGCAGCGTGCCGGGCAGCGCGGCCAGCAGCGCCTGGACATGAGCATCATCAGCCGGGCCCGGGTCGAGCAGCGCCCATTCGTTGCCGGGCCCGCCGCCGATGAAGTAACTGTTGGTGCCCGGGCCGGTCATCATGCTGCCGTTGTTGGCGGTCACCCGCAGCACGCGGCTGGACAACGGCACCGGGTTGGCCGGCAGCAGCTCCGCGCCGAAGCGGCCCGTGCCTTCGGCGTCGATGTGGCCCAGCTCGGCCCAGGCGGGCTCGTCGGGCAGCACGGGGTGGATGCCCCTGGGCCCGGTGGCCAGGCGCGGCATGATGCAGCTCACCTCGGGCAACGCGCCGGCGGCGCGCAGCGCTGCATCCGAGTCGCCGTGCGTGCGCAGCCATTCAAAGGTCTTCAAGGTGGGCGGGGCCAGCTTCAGTTCGGCGCGCCGGTCCAGTGCCTCTTCGGGCGTGAGCCACAGTTGCTGCACCGTTTCCTGGTTGTCATGGCTGGCGATTTGCTGGTCGGGCGCGCGGGCGATGAAAAAGCGCGTGTCGTAGCGCTTGGGCACGCCCGGCGGCGTGAGCCAGTGGCTGAAGTACAGCAGCGAGTGCGGCGCCAGTTGCAGCCCGGCCTGTTCGCACAACTGCGCCAGGTTGATTTCGCCGCGGTTCAGCGCCGCGCGCAGTTGAGCCAACTGGCCATGGTGCCCGGCCGACATGGCGCCGCCGCCCGGGCCTTGCGCATACAGCAAGCCGGCTTCTTCGAAGCATTCGCGCAGCGCGGCGATGTGAAAGTCCAGGCCACCTTCTGGCAGTTTCATGCGCCTGCTGGCGTCGGCATCGCTCAAGCCGCTGCAATGGGCGTGGGCCAGGCGATCGGCCGCGTCGAGCGCACCGCCGGGGAAGACGCAGGCGCCGGCGTGGATGTCGCCGGCACGCGCATTGCGGCGCAGCAGCAGCACTTGCATCGCATCATGCTGGCGCAGCACCACGACAGTGGCCGCTTGGCGGATGGCCGCTCCGGGCGTGGGTTGCCAGCGGGTGGCAAACGTGTCGCTCATGTCAAATCCTTGGTGGGC
>JAYUHT010000062.1:0-7169 GCA_043766725.1 Burkholderiales bacterium
ATGGTGGTGTTGGCACCCTGCGTGGCATTGGCCGCGGTCTTCACGCTGGCATTGATGGCCGTGGTGATCTTGCCGGTGGAGTCGATTCTCAGCTCGGGGCTTTGACCCGAGAAGATGTGAACATCGGCGTTCCAGTCGGTGGTGCGGTTCTGTTCGTTGGTGTAGCTGCCGTTCACGCCGCCGGCGGCCAGTGCGCGGCGACTGTATTCGCCCTTGCGGTCGATGCGGGTGATGTCGTTGGTGGTGTCCACGTACAGCGCCAGGTGGACCAGAGCCGGGATGCCTGCCGTGCCGTCGCTCGGATGCGCCAGCTTGGTGTTGCCCGCATTGCGCGGGCCGGCGGTGACCTGGGCACGCTGTGTGAGCGTGCGCGGGTCGGCCACCACGCTGCTGTGCAGCTTGCTGGTGTTGGTGGGGTTCGACTCAAGATAGCCGAACAGGCCCAGTACTTCGGAATACGAATAGGCGTAGGTATCCACGCCACTGAACTTGGCGGCGATGTCCACGCCGTCATAGCCCGTGAGTGCCGCGCCGCTGCCCAGCACCACCTGGTTCAGCGCCGTGGTGGTGAGCGTTGAGTTGTCTTTCGACACGCCCACGAAGCCCGCGCCCCAGCCCTTGGCTTCGGAGTACAGGCTCATCTCGGTGGTTAAGGCGCGCAGTGAAGCCGAGCCGGCGATGATGATGGCGTTGTCGCCGATCTTCACCAGGCTTTGTGGCGGCAGGAACAGCAGCGGCGTCACTGATGGCGTCACGTCATTCACGCCGGGCACCGGGGTGATCGTGAAGTTCACATTGGTGGTGGCATAGCCGCCGCCGCCGAAGCCGCGGCCGTCGGCCGACGAGCGGGCCGAGACGCGGGTGTTGGCATCGGTGCTCACGTCCACATGCCCGGCGGCCACGATCTTGGCGCCGCCGCGCACTTCGGCGGTGGTGTCGTAGTCGAGGTTCACGTTGGTGTCGGCGTGAACGTCCGAGGCAAAGCCGCCAGCTTCGGAACGCGAGTACGCATCGGTGATGTGCAGCGAGGCCGAATGAATGGCCACGCCGCCGCCCGCACCGATGATGGTGTTGCCACCCACGTAGGCGCGGGTCACGCTGTTTTGCGTGGTGGTGGCGTTCGATTCGCCAATGCCCACGAAGCCGCCCGCCGCGTTTGTGGTGCTGGCGCGCGCGTTGGTGGTGGAGTCGGCCAGGACGGTGACGTTGCCGGTGACGCTGGCCGAACCGGCCTGCGGCTCGCTGGTGGTGACCGTTTGCGAGTTGATCGCCGCCGTGACGGTGGCGTTGATGGTGACCCTGGAGTCGTTCTCGGTGCTGCCCACGAAGCCCTTGCCCGAGCCGGTGGCCGAGGCGGTGGAGACCGCGTCGCCCGGCGGCGGGTTCAGTGAGGCCAGCGCCACACCGCCGGGGCCGGTGATGGTTTGCGGCACGGCGGTGGTGCTGTTGTCCACCACATTGGTGGTGATGTTGATGCGGAACTGGTGCGCGCTGGCCAGGTTGGCCGGCGCGCTGAGGTCCACGCTTTCGCGGGCGAAGGTGTGCACGCCGGTGGTCAGGCCAACGGTGCCCAATACGATGGGCGTGGCGCCCGCGCCCAGCGTGGCGGTCACCTGGTAGGTGCTGCCGCCTACTGCCTTGATGACGTAATACGTGTTGCCATCCACCATCGCCGCGTTGGTGAACTTGGCGTCGCCCGAACGCACCAGGCTGTGCACGGCCGCGCTGCTGCGCTGTGCGGTGGTGACGTCAATCGCGATGGCGGTGTTGCCGTTGACCGTGGTGTTGACGTTGGGTGCCGTGGAGAAGCCGGCGGTGGTGATTTCGAGCTTCGTGGTGCTGACCGAGAACACGACGAATGTGCCGGCATTCGCGCCCGAAGTCACCGAGATCGAGTCGCCGTTCTTGAAGCCAAGAGCCTGCCAGTTCGCGCCGGTGACGTTGGCCCGTATCAGACCCGCGCCGCTGCCACTTTGCACGGTGAATGAATAGCTGCCCGTGGCCGTGGGCGCCAGTTGCAGCGAAGCCGCGTCGCCAGTGGTCAGCACACGGTAAGTGGTGCCGCTGTTCAGACCATCGATGGCCGCGTTGTCGGCGGGGTTGAGCGCGCTGCCCGCCACGCTGTACAGCACATTGTCGCCATGGCTGAAGCCATGCGCCTGGCCGGTGCCGTCTTCATTGAAGAAGTAGACATTGTTCGTGCCGGTCGTGATCGCCGGCGTGGTGGGGTTGCCGCCCGAGGTTTGCGGCGTCACGTCCACTTGTGCGGCGCTGAAGGTCTTCAGCGGCGGCGCGTGGTAGGTCACGGCGTCGCCATTGGTGAAGCCGGCGCCACCGGTGATGACGGAGCCGGACACGTCGGCAATCGACACCGAATCGGTGATGCTGGCCAGCTTGAGCTGGATGGTGCGCGCATCGATCACGCGCACGGTGTACGCGGTGCCCGCCGTGAGCCCGCCCACCAGCACGGCGCCGTCGTTCGGCGCATACACCACCTGGTCACCCTCTTTGAAGTTGTGCGCGGTGGCAAAGGTGATGGTTTCCTTGGCTGCGTCCACGCCGCCGCCGGCGAAGGCAGCGCCCAGGGCCAGGGTGCTGGTGCCCAGGTTGAGCACGCTGTACTGGCGCGCCGGGGTCGGGCCGTTGACCACGATGTTCGGGTCTACATAGGTCTGGCTCAGGCCGCCGATGACGGTGTTGCCACCGGCCTTGTACTCAATGACATCGCCGGTTTGCAGGTTGTGGTTGGCAACCGTGATGGTGTTGTTGCCATCGCTGGCGCCGGTGATTTGATAGGTGGGCAGCGTGGCCGTGGAGGTGGGCCTGGCAATCGCCGCCACGTCCACCGAACCGGCCTGCACGTTGGAGCCGGCGTTGATGCTGGCGTTCAACCTGGGCGTCACCGTCACGGTGGACAGTGACGCGCCCAGCGCACCCAGGCCCGCGGCCACGCCGGTGGTGATGGCGTCTGCCTCAGCTGAATCGTTAGCCGAGACGGTGATGTTGCCCAGTACGTCGACCGTCCCGCCGCCGATGTGGGCGTCCAGCACGGGCAGCGCACTGGCGGTGCCGGTGTTGGAGGTGTTGGCAATCAGCCCGCCGGTCACGGCCTTGGAGTTCGCCGTGGCGCTTTCAGCGCTGATGGCCTTCACGTCGAGCCCGCCCGCGCCGTGGCCGCTGGCAAGGGTGCCGGTGATGTTGCCTTCCATGCTCGCATTCACGGTGCCGCCGGCCGTGGCCACGGCACGGCTGCTGCCCGAGCCCACCAGGCCGCCCGCGGAGTCCGAGGCAATGGCTTCGGCCCGCGAGGTGGCGTTGGAGACCACGCCCACGGTTTGCAGCGCGCCCAGAACGGCGCCGCTGGCGATGTAACTGTCGAGATAAGGCGTGTCGGTGGCCGTGGGGGAGGAACCCGCCAGGCCCAGAAGGCCGCCCGCCGAGGCGTTGGCTTCCGCCCGCGCGCCCGTGCCCGGGGTGGCCTTGCTGCCATTGTTGTAGTTGGCACCCACGCTGATGCCCGCGCCGGTGGACGACACCTTGCCGCCGCTGATGCCGCTCTTCACCGAAGGCGTGCCCGCGCTGGCCGGCCGGATGCTGGCCGTGGCGGTGGGGGCGCCGCGCCCGGCGCCAAAGCCCACCGCGATGGCGCTGCCTTCGGCCTTGGCTTTGGCCGTGGCCGCCAGGGTGGAGGCCACGGCGATTTCGTCGCCGGCCTTGGCTTCAGTCAGGCCCGTGGTGTACCCGCCCAGGCGGCTTTCCACCGTGGGCGTGACCGTGGCGGTGGCCACGGAATCGGAATTGGCAACGGCAATGAAGCTCACCGCGATCGCATTGCCCTTGGCCGTGACGTCGGCTGACGCCGTGGTGATGGCGTCGATGAGCACGCTGCCCTTAACGTCAAGCTCCACCGGGTCGGCATAGGCCCGGGTCACCGTGGTGATGTTGGCCGTGGCCGTGCTGCCGGCATGGGCCACGCTGAACAGCACCCCTGCGGCAACCGACGCCGCCGTGGAGGTGGCGGTGATGGTGGCCGCCTCATTGGCCTTGATCACCACGCCGCCCGTGCCGGTGGTGGCGATGCGCGCATTGCTGGCATAGGCCAGCACTTCGTTGCTCACGCTGTTGGTGGCGGTGGAAATGCTGATCGCCGCCGAGCCGCCGAGGCCGAACGACAAGGCCATTGACGCCGCCTGCGCCGTGGCGCTGATGGTGGAGGTGTCTTGCGCCTCGATGCGCACCGTGCCGCCGGCCGTGAGGCCCAGGCCGCGCGTGGCATCGACATAGCCCTTCACGCTGGTGTTGATGCGGTTTTCGATCGACACCCCGGCGCCCGAGGCCGCCACGGCAATCGCCCCGGCTGACAGCGCCACTGACTTCGATTCAATGCCCGCCGTGATGGTGGACGAGTCAACGGCCTTGACGGTGATGCCGTCGTGCGCGCTGGCGCTGGCGTTGTGCATGTAGGCATGCACCCTGGCCGCCTGCGGAACGATGTTGACTTGCTGCCAAATGGTCTGGTCAGCGTAGTTCACCCACTTCAGCCACTTCACGTTTGCGTTCGCGCCAGCGTCGACGTTGGTGGGTTTGACCAGGTTGTTGTTGCTGATGTACTTGTACACCGCGCCCGCCTCGGGGCCGCTGGTGATTTGAACCAGGTCGTTCTTCTTGATGAAGGCCGGGTTGCTGCCGGTGCTGGTGTAGTCGTGCGTGCTGGCGGCAGGGCTGGTATCGGTACCGAAGCCGATGAAGTTGCGCGCGGTTGAAACACCGATCGACACAGCAATGCCCACCGCGCCCGCGGCCACCGAGGCCGAGACGGTTTTCACCGTGGCGTTGATCGTTGCGGTATCGCCCGCGGTGACCTCGATCTTGCCCAGCGTGCTGGTCAAGTCGCTGTCTTCCACATAGGCCTTGACGTCAGTCTGGATGGTGTTGAACGCATCGGCGCCGGCGCCGGCCAGGGTCAACGCACCCAGGAAGCTCAGGCCCACCGCCGCGCTGGCGGCAAAGGCCGTGGCGTTGATGGTGGCGCTGTCTTGCGCGTTGATGGTGATGGCGCCGGTGGTGGCTTGCAGGTGATCGACATCGTTCACGTGCGCATCGACGATCGTGCCGATTTCATTGCGCGCCAGGGCCACGCCAATGGTGATGGAACTGGCCACCGCGCCGATGGTGGCGGCAATGGCCGCGGCAAAGGTCTCGGTGGTGATGCGCGAGGTGTCAACGGCACTCAAGGCCACGCTGCCGGCGGTGATGCCGTTGTCGGCAGCGGCCACGCCCACGGTAGGCACGCCAGCCGTCATCGGCCGGTCGCCATCAATCGTGGCAGCCACCACATTGCGCACCCGGTTTTGCGTGCTCGCGCCCGCGCCCGCGCCGCCAATGGCCACGGCACCCAGCGCCACCGAAACCGATGCGGCCACGGTCTTGGCGATGATGGTTTCGTCGGCCGTGGCGCTCAGATTCAAGGCACCCACGGCCTTGATGCCGGAATCGTTCACATCGGCCCGCACGCGCGAAGGCGCGATTGAACCGGCCGAGTCGTAGCCGATCAGGTTTTGCGCGGTTGAAACGCCCACCGCCACGGCGGCGGCCACGAAGCCGGCGCCCACGCCGATGGCGATGCCGCCCACGGTGGCGGTGATGCTGGACTTGTCATCCGCCAGCAGCTCAACCTTGCCCTTGCTGTCGATCACGCTGTTGTCAATGTGCGCATCGACCGTGCTGTGAATGAAGTTCTGGATCAGTGCGCCGGCAAAGGCGAAGCTGATGGCGCCCAGGCCGCCGGCCAGCGCGGCCGAGACCGACACGCCGAATGCGTCAATCGTGCCGCGCTCCTTGGCCTGGATGCTGATGTCGCCGGTGCGCGTTTGCACCTTCTGGCCATTGGCCGCGGCGTTGGCGATGTAGGCGTCAACATGGTTGTTGACTTCGTTCTGGGCCAGCGACACGCCCACCGAAATGGCCAGTCCGGCCGCGCCCAGGCCCAGCGAGATGGAGGCCGTGCCCACCGTGGCGTTGATGGCGGAGGTGTCATCGGCAACCAGCTCGATGCTGCCCGCGATGACGCCATTGGCGCCGGCACCGGTGGGGTCAGTGCCATCGATATAAGCCTTCACGTTCGTGGCCACGCGGTTGGTGGCGCTGGCCCCGGCACCGGCCAGGCCGATGCCGGCAAAGGCGCCCGTCGAAGCCGCCACAGCGGCCGCGCCCACCAGGGCGTCAATCTTCTGCGTGGACGTGGCCTTGGCCGACAGCGCGCCTTGCGCATCGACCCGGCTGTTCTTGGTGTAAGCCTGCACCTGCACCGGCGTGTACGTGCCCGCGCCGTTGTAGCCGATGGTGTTCTGCGCAATCGACACACCGATGGCCAAGCCGGCGCCGCCCGCGCCACCCAAGCCCAGAGCCGCGGCCAGCGCCAGGATCTTGGCTTCGATGGTGGAGCCGTCCTTGGCGGCCAACGTGACGTTGCCGGTGCTGGTGAGCACACTGTTGTCGGCATAGGCCTGCGCCCCACCGAGGATCACGTTGCTGGCAAAGGCGCCGGCGCCGCTGATGGCGCCGGCAAAGGCGCCGGCTGACACGGCTATCGCCGCCGCCGCCGCAATGGCATGGATGCTGGCCAACTCATCGGCGCGGATGGTGATGGCTCCGCCTACGGCGTCTGCATCCACCCCGCCGCCCACGTTCTTCACGTAGGCCTGCACGTCGTTGCTGATTTCGTTGAACGCGATGCCAACGCCAATGGCGGCGGCCACGCCCACGGCACCAAAGGCCGCGGCCACGGCCACGCCGCCGGTGAAGGCGTTGATGGTGGAGGTGTCGTCAGCATGCAGGCTGACGCTGCCGCCGGCCACGCCCAAGCCGCCTTTGTCGCCTTCGATGAAGGCGAACACATTGGTGTTGATGCGGTTCTCGGAACCAGCGCCCGCGCCCGCAATGGCAATGCCCACGAAGCCGCCCGAAATGGCCACGGCGCCGGCAAAGACGGTGGCGTTGATGGTCTGGTTCGACAGCGCGTCGATGGTGATGGCGCCGGTGGCATCAACGTTCGAGTTGAGCAGGTCGGCGACCACGCCGGCGGCGTGCGAGGTGAGGTTGATCTGGCGCCACAGCGTGCGGTTGGAGAAATCGAGCCGCGTCATCCAGCGGCTGTTCTGCTCGGGCGT
>JAYUHT010000063.1:0-2690 GCA_043766725.1 Burkholderiales bacterium
CGGTGAACAGCACCGTGGCGCCGAACTGTTTGATGCCTTCCAGCAACTGCGGCGGACCGGCCTTTTCGAGCAGCACCGTGCTGGCGCCCACCGCCATGGGGAACAGCACCAGGCCACCCAGGCCGAAGGTGAAGGCCAGCGGCGGGCTGCCGATGAACACGTCACTCGCCGTGGGTTTCAGCACATGCGGCGGCCAGCAGGCGCATGCGGCCATCACGTCGCGGTGGAAATGCATGGTTGCCTTGGGCACGCCGGTGGTGCCCGAGGTGAAGCCGAACAAGCAGGTGTCATCGGCAGCCGTGTCAACGTTCATGAAGTCTGCCGGTTGGCGCAGCATGGCGTGCTCCAGGCTGCCCGGCTGCGCGCCGTTGAACAGGCGCACGTAGCGCAGGCCGGGGCAGGCGAGGGCGGCCGCTTGCAGGTCTTCGGCCAAGGCGGCTTCACACAAAGCGTGTGTGACCTGGGCGATGCTGATGATGGCTTGCAGCTCCTTGGCACGCAGCATGGGCATGGTGGCCACCGCGATCGCACCGGCCTTGATCACTGCGAACCAGCAGGCCACGAGCATCGAATTGTTGGGCGCGCGCAGCAGCACCCGGTTGCCCGGCACCAGGCCCATTTCGCGTGTTAGCACGTTGGCAATGCGGTTGGCCTTGTCTTGCAACTCGGCATACGTCCAGCTCAGCCCAGGCGCACGCAGGCACACGCGCGCGCCGCGGCCTTCGCGCACCGCGCGGTCGAGCAGCTCTGTGGCGCAGTTCAACTGGGCCGCGCTTTGCAGCGCTTGCAGCTCGGGCAGTTCGAACAGGAATTCCGGCCACTGCTCGCGCGGCGGCAGGTGGTCGCGGGCAAAGGTGTCGATGTGGGCGCTGGGCATGGCTGACCTCAACGTGTAGTTGGCGGCAAGTCTTTCAGCAATTCACGCGCAATGATGAGCTGCTGCACCTCAGTGGCGCCTTCGTAGATGCGCAGGGCGCGGATCTCGCGGTACAGGCGCTCCACCGGCATCTCGCTCACCACGCCCAGGCCCCCGAACAGCTGCACGGCGCTGTCGATGACCTGCTGCGCGCCTTCGGTGGCCACCATCTTGGCCATGGCGGCCTCGCGTGTGACGTTCCCGCCCTGGTCGCGCTGCCAGGCCGCGCGGTAGGTGAGCAGCGCAGCGCTGTCGATGGTGGTGGCCATTTGCGCCAGCTTGGCCTGCGTGAGTTGAAAGTCGGCCAGCACGCCGTTGAACATCTTGCGCGTGCTGGCGCGCAGCAAGGCTTCATCCAGCGCGCGGCGGGCAAAGCCCAGCGCGGCCGCGGCCACCGAGGTGCGAAAGACATCCAGGTTGCGCATGGCGATCTTGAAGCCTTCGCCGGCAGCGCCGATGCGTTGGCTCAAGGGAATGCGGCAATCACTGAAGCGCAGCCGCGCCAGCGGGTGCGGGGCGATGACGTTGATGCGTTCGGCGACTTCGAAGCCGGGCGCGCCGGCATCGACGATGAAGGCTGAAATGCCACGCGCCTTGGGTGCTTCGCCGCTGCGCGCAAAGACGACGTAAAAATCGGCGATGCCGCCGTTGGAGATCCAGGTCTTCTCGCCGTTCAACACCACCTCGCCGCCTTCGACACGAGCGGCGCATTGCAGGGCCGCCACGTCGGAGCCGGCGTCGGGCTCTGACAGCGCAAACGCCGCAATCGCTTCGCCACGCGCCACGCGCGGCAGGTAGCGCGCCTTTTGCTCGGGTGTGCCGCTCAGGGCGATGGCGCCGCTGCCCAGGCCCTGCATCGCGAACGCAAAGTCGGCCAGGCCCGAATGCCGCGCCAGGGTTTCGCGGGCGATGCAAATGGCTCGCGTGTCGATGGCGTCACTGGCGCCACCCCATTCGCGCCCGCCCACCGCATGCGCCAGCCAGCCGCCGGCGCCCAGCAACTTGACCAATGCGCGGCACTGCGCGTCCACATCGGAGCCATGCTCATGAGCAAATGTGGCTTTGCCACTTTGCTCATCCCCCTCGGGGGGCGAACGACATATTTCGTCGGCCTGGGGGTGCACTTGCGAAACGTTAACTGTGGCCCAGGCGTCGAGCTCACGCGCCAAGGTGCGGTGGCGCTCGTCGAAGAACGGCCAGTTGAGGTATTGGGTGTCGGCCATGGTCTTGCCTCGCTGCAATCAGTTGCCTTCGAACACCGGCTTTTGCTTGGCCACGAAAGCGTTGTAGGCGCGCTTGAAGTCTTCGGTCAGCATGCACAGCGCCTGCGCCTGGGCCTCGGCCTCGATGGCCTGCTCGATGGTCATGGCCCATTCCTGGTGCAGCATGGTCTTGGTGATGCCGTTCGCAAACGTCGGGCCCGCCACCAAGTCAGCCGCGAGTTTTTGCGCGTCCGCCAGCACTTGCTCGGGTGCGGCCAGGCGGTTGTAAAAACCCCAACGCTCGGCTTCCTCGCCGCCCAGGCTGCGCCCGGTGTACAGCAGCTCGCTGGCGCGGCCCTGGCCGATGAGCCGCGGCAGCATGGCGCAGGCCCCCATGTCGCAGCCGGCCAGGCCGACGCGGTTGAACAAGAAGGCAACCTTGCTGCGCGGCGTGCCCAGCCGCATGCAAGACGCCATGGCCAGGATGGCGCCGGCGCCGGCGCACACACCGTCGATCGCCGCCACGATGGGTTGCGGGCAGGCGCGCATGGCCTTCACCAGGTCGCCCGTCA
>JAYUHT010000064.1:0-2686 GCA_043766725.1 Burkholderiales bacterium
GGCCACGCAGCGTGGCCACCACGCTGCGGGCCTGGGTGGCCGTGCCCAGGTGGTGCAGCAGCGACAACTCGAACGCCGCCTTGTCCTGCACGGTGGCTGCGGTTTCGGGCGGCACCAGGCCATGCCGGCGGGCCAGATCGTCGAGCAGGTCGAGCACGGCGGGGCTGGGCTGTCCAAGGTTCTCCAGCGTGAGCCGGGTCAGGCGCAAGGCGTTTTCGGCGCGCTCGGTGTAGCGGCCCAGCCAGAACAGGTTCTCGGCGCTGCGGCTGGTGACCGTGCGCCGCCCCTCTTGCAGCTCATGCGCTGAAAGCGGTGCGGGCAGCAGCGTGGTGTCATCGACCTCGCCGCCGGCGATAACCCAGGTGTCGGCGCTGGCGCTGCCCGGCGGGTGGGCCAGCCAGGGGTCGTGCGCTGGCTCGCCGGGGCCCACCAGGCGCGTTCTGGCCCCGGGCAGCACCTGCCAGCCGCCCTGGCCATCGGCCAGCGCAAAGACACGCATCACGGCCGAGCGCGGCTGCAACTGGCCGTCGACCCAGACCGGGGTTTGCGAGGGGCGCAGCGGCGCTTGCAGGGTGAAGGCGGCCGGGTCGGCATCGATGCGCGCGGCCAGGCGCACCTGCTCGTCGGGCGGGAGGTAGGCGGCGACGACGGCGTGGTTGCGGCCATCCGGAAAGGTCGGGGCGACGACGAAATCGGCCAGGTGCGTGCGCTGGCGCTGCCACACCGAAGCCTCGCCGCACCACCAGCTGGTGGGCGCCGGCAGCAGCAGCGGCTGGCCCAGCAGGCGCTCGGCCAGCGCCGGCCAGAAGGCAGACAGCCCGGGGCTTTCCAGCACGCCCGCGCCGGGCGCATTGGCCATCACCACGTTGCCCGCGCGCAGGGCCTGCAACAGGCCCGGAATGCCCAAGGCCGAATCGGCGCGCAGCTCTAGCGGGTCAAGCCATTCGTCGTCGATGTGGCGCAGCACCACGTGCACTTGCTCAAGCTTGTGCAGGGTCTTGAGGTACAGGCGATTGGCGCGCACGGTGAGGTCGCTGCCTTCCACCATCGTCACCCCCAGGTAGCGGGCCAGGAACACCTGCTCGAAGTAGCTCGGGCTGTGCGGGCCTGGCGTGAGCAGCACGATGCAACTGCGCTCGCCGGCCGGGCTGGCGCGCAGCAAGCCGGCGAGCCAGGCGCGAAAGCTGCCGGCCAGGCGCTGCACGCGCAGCCCGCTGAACGCGGCGTCGAGCTGGGGGCGGGCGATCAGCCGGTTTTCCAGCAAGTAGCCCAGGCCGATGGGCGCTTGCAGGCGCTGCGCGAGCACGCAAAAGCCCCCCTCGGGCGCTCGCGCCACATCAAAGGCCAGCAGGTGCAGGCGGGTGCCGCCCAGTGGCTGCACCTCGTGCATGGCGCGCAGATACTGCGGGTGCGCGAACACCAGCGAGTCCGGCAGCAGGGCATCGCGCAGCAGTTGCTGCGGGCCGTACAGGTCGGCCAGGGTGGCTTCGAGCATGCGCGCGCGCTGCACCACGCCTTGCTCGATGACGGCCCATTCGTCGGCCTGCACGATCAGCGGCAGCAGGGCCAGCGGCCAGGGCCGTGCGCCTGCACCATCTTCACCCGGCTCGGTGTGGATGTTGTAGCTGGCCAGGTCGTCGTGCACGCGCTGCGCCGCGGCGCGCTGGCGCTGTGCCAACTCGACCCAGCCGGCGTCGCCCAGATGCTGGAAGAAGGCCTGCCAGCGCGGTGCCTGCGTGCCCGCAGCGCCGGCCCCTTCCAGCCACTCGCTGTAGTGCCCGGGCGTGCCGCTCAGGGCGGCCAGCGCGGCCAGGGCCGGGGTGCTTGGGGCGATGTTGCTCAGGCCCTGGAACTGACCCTGGCCTTGACCCTGAACCAGGCCCGGGTCGGCAATATCGGCGCGGGTGCTGGTTTGGAAGCTGCTTTGCATGGCGCGATCATGCCTTGTCGCTGTTGCACCGAGGCCTCAGCGTCATGCCAGCACGCTGCACGCCGTCGTCTAAGCAGGGCGCCTGGCCGTGCGCAGGTCGAGCGTGAACGGGAACTCCGCGCTGTGCACAGCAGGCGGGCATTCGATGCGGCCGGGCGTGTGGCCGAAGTTGAAGAAGCGCGCCAGGCGCCGGCTTTCGGCCTCGTAGGCATTCACCGGGAAGCTGCTGTGGCTCAGGCCACCCGGGTGGGCGACATGGTATTGGCCGCCGCCCAGTGAGCGTTGCATCCAGCGGTCAATCACGTCAACGGTTAACGGCGCGCTGACGCCGATCGTCGGGTGCAGGGCCGAGGGCGGTTGCCAGGCCCGGTAGCGCACGCCGCAAACGTACTCGCCCGCGCGGCCGGTGGCTTGCAGGGGCAAGGCCACGCCGTTGACGGTGACGCCGTGGCGCGGATCCACCAGGCCCGTGGCCAGAATTTCAAGCCGTTCCAGCGACGAATCGACATGGCGCACCGTGGTGCCCGCCGCGCCTTCCTCGCCCATCACATGCCAGGGTTCGAGCGCGCTGCGCAGGCTCAAGCGCACGCCACGCGCGCTCAGCTCACCGATCTTGGGGAAGCGAAATTCGAAGTGCGGCGCAAACCAGGCCGGCTTGAAGCCATGGCCGGCGCGGCCCAGTTCATCGAGCACGTCTTCGAAGTCAGCCCAGATGAAGTGCGGCAGCAAGAAGCGGTCATGCAGCGCCGTGCCCCA
>JAYUHT010000065.1:0-2683 GCA_043766725.1 Burkholderiales bacterium
TCACTGCGTGCTGCTTGTCAAAAGCCCATGGTCTTGGGCAGCCACAGCGAAATGGCGGGGATGTAGGTGAGGATCACCAGGCTCACCAGCAGCGGCACCAGCCAGGGCAAGATGGCCATGGTGGTGCGTTCAACTGAAAGTTTGGCCACCCGCGCCAGCACGAACAGCACCATGCCCATGGGTGGGTGCAGCAGGCCGATCATCAGGTTGAGCACCATCACCAGGCCAAAGTGCACCGGGTCCACACCCAGCTTGTGGCAAATCGGCAGCAAGATCGGCACCAGGATCGTGATGGCCGCGGTGGGTTCCAGGAAGCAGCCCACGAACAGCATCAACAGGTTGGCCATCAGTAAGAAGACCCACGGGTCTTTGGTCACGGCCAGCACCCAGGCGGCGATTTGCGCGGTCACGCCGGTGGCGGTGAGCATCCAGCCGAAGATGGAGGCCGCGGCCACGATAAACATCACCGTGGCCGTGGTTTCCACCGTGTCGAGGCTGACCTTGATGAACTGCTTCACGCTCATGGTGCGGTACCACACCAGGCCCAGGAACAAGGCCCAGGCACTGGCCGCGATGGCGCCTTCAGTGGGCGTGAACAGGCCCGTGGTCATGCCGCCGATGAGCAGCACCGGGGTCATGATGGGCAGAACGGCCTGGAAGCGGAAGATGCGGTCGAGCACGAAGATCGAGACGATGGCGCCGAACACCACGACCTGCGCATTCAGCCCCAGCATGTTGACCAGCGCCCAGGTCAGCAGCGGCCAGGCGATCACCAGGCCCAGCTCGAGCATGGCGCGGCCAAAGCGGCTGGCGCTGAACTTCACGTCGCCGCCCCAGCCGTTCTTGTGCGCGAAGTAGGCCACGGTGACCATCATCAACAATGCCATCAACACGCCGGGCAGGATGCCGGCCAGGAACAGCGCCCCAACTGAAACGTTAGCCATCATGGCGTAGATGACAAACGGCAGGCTGGGCGGGATGATGGGCCCCAGCGTGGCGCTGGCGGCGGTGACGCCCACGGCGAATTCGAGGTCGTAACCATGATCCTTCATGGCCTTGATTTCCACCGTGCCCAACCCGGCCGCATCAGCAATCGCGGTGCCGCTCATGCCCGCGAAGATGACCGAGCCGACCACGTTCACATGGCCCAGGCCGCCCTTCAACCAGCCCACCAGCGCCAGTGCAAAGTTGTAGATGCGGTTGGTGACGCCGGCGTTGTTCATCAGGTTGCCGGCGAGGATGAAAAACGGCACCGCCAGCAGCGGGAAGCTGTCGATGCCGCCGATCATGCGGTGGATGACCGTCAGCCCCGGCTGGTTGCCGCTGGCCAGGATGTAGATCAGCGAGGCGCCGGCCATGGCAATGGCCACCGGCACGCCGCCGGTCATGAGGAACAGGAAAATGATCTTGAGCATGGGTGCTTCTTAGCGGTCTGCCATCGTTGACTCCGGCCGCTCGAGCACGCTGTAGCCACGCTGCCAGTGCACCTTGGCCACCCACAACGAACGCAGCGCCATGGCGATGAAGCCGAACAGCACCACGGCATAAACGATGTTCATCGGCAGGTCGACGATGGTCATTTGGTAGTTGCCCATCTTTTGCATCATCTGCACGGTGAAAAAGCTCATCGAAAAGAAGAACGCGATACGGATGACGTCGACCATGATGGCCAGCGCGCGCGACACGCCCTGCCCCAAGTAGCGGTACAGCAAGTCGACCTGGATGTGGTTGTTCTTGGCCACGCCGATGGAGGCACCCACGAACACCACGCCGATCAGCAGATAGCGCGCGATCTCCTCGGTCCAAGAAGCCGAGTTGTTGAGCGCATAGCGGGTGAAGAATTGGTAGAACACCACGCCGCCCAAGGCCCAGAACAGGGCCAGGGCGAGCCAGGCTTCGATGGGCGTGTGCGACAAGTCCACGGCCTCATCAGTGGCGTGGAACTCGCCGTCATCGCCCATCACCTTGGGGCCGGCGTCGATGTCCATCAGCGC
Organism: Burkholderiales bacterium; assembly: GCA_043766725.1. Lineage (GTDB taxonomy): Bacteria > Pseudomonadota > Gammaproteobacteria > Burkholderiales > Burkholderiaceae_C > Rubrivivax. The sequence continues at coordinate 1,995 of JAYUHT010000065.1, forward strand.
CTGCCCGGCCGCCCGAAGGGCGCTGAGCGCCCCCTCGGGGGGCAGCGAACGAAGTGAGCTTGGGGGTCGTCCATCGTTGCCGCCTTACTTGGTGGAAACGATGCGGTCGTAATCCTTTTTGTCGAAGCCCATGCTCTCGACCGACTTGGTCTTCAACACCGCATCAACAAAACTCTGGCGATTCACCTGCACGATGTTCAGGCCCTTCTTCTTGAACTCATCCACCAGTTCGGCCTCGCGCTTCTTGATTTGCGCGGTGGCGCGCGCCGCCGCTTCCAGGGCAACGTCTGAGAAGATTTTCTTCTCGGCGTCGCTCAGCTTGGTCCACAGGTGCGGCGCCACCTGCGTGGTCAGGCCGTCGACGATGTGGCCGGTGAGCATGATGTGCTTTTGCACTTCGTAGAACTTCTTGGCCTCAATCGTGGTGAGCGGGTTCTCTTGCGCATCGACCGTGCCGTTTTGCAGCGCCAAGTACACCTCGGCAAAGGCAATCGGCGTGGGGTTGGCGCCGCAGGCCTCGGGCGTGGCGCGGTAGGCCGGCACATCGGGCACGCGGATCTTCAGGCCCTTCATGCCGGCGCAATCGGTGAAGATGAACACTTCGCTGCGCGAGCCGACTGCAGCCGGCCGGCTCTGGGTCGATACGCTCGCACGCGCGCCTGCGGGCAGCGGCTCGCCGTTGGCGCGCA
>JAYUHT010000066.1:0-7131 GCA_043766725.1 Burkholderiales bacterium
CCGCATTGAACGGTCTTTTCGAGCACCTTGCAGCGCTGCGGTGGGCGTTGCTCAAACCACTTTGCGAACTCGGCGCCCTGTCAATCCGTGCAGCAGCAAGAATCAATTAGAACGTTAGTCACCACAGCACGTCCAATGGCGACCCCCATGCTGATTCTTGCCGCGTTCCTCGCCCCTTACGGCGTTGCCCTCGCCGCATATCCTTTTATGGTGCGCCGCGATTTTTTCGCGCGCATCACGCCAGTCGCAGCCTGCTTGTCAATCGTCGGGTCTGCATGGCTCATTTCGGCAGACAAGCCGATGCTTCGATTCGTTGCCGCGATCTCTGCGGCCATGCTGGCACTCAAGGTGATTGACGTGGCTCTCGACCTGAGACAAGGGCGCATGCCCAGCTTGAAACACTATCTTGAGTTCCTTGCCAATCCCTTCACCCTCGTTCGCCGCAGTCTGGCGCTGGAGCGTCGCCCTCCGTTCAACGAAGACCTATTGAATTTGATAGGCGGGTCTGGCGGTTGCGCCATCGGCATGGCGCTGCTGTTTGCGCTGTTCGCGGTCGATTGGTCAACGCTGCACTTTCTGGTTGAACACGTCAGCAAGGTACTCGTGCTGATGTTGGCGATAGCTTGCGGGCTGACTGCCGCTGCCGCAGCCTGGCGCCTGAGTGGCGGCAGCGCCCGCGACTTCATGGACGCGCCCCTGGCTGCCCGCACGCCAGCAGACTTTTGGCGGCGCTACAACCGCAATGTGCAGCAGTTCTTTTGGCAGCACGTCTTCAAAAACCACGGCGGCCGGCGCGCACCCATTCGGGCGCTGCTTCTCGTGTTTGCTCTGTCTGCAGTGCTGCATGAATTGATCTTCTACGCCGCGATCGGCCGAGTGCAGGGCTATCAAACCGCATTTTTCACTTTGCAGGGGCTTGCTGCCGCTTTGACCGCGCGCGTTCGAGTGCGAGGCTGGCTGGTGCTTACCTGTATGGCGGGGACGCTCGCCTTCAATGCTCTGTCTTCAGTGTTATTTTTTGCCAGCGTCCACGGCGTTACTCCTTTCTACTCGCGTGGGCTGCCGGAATGGTTGCGCGGCTGGTAGCGCCTAACGCGACATGGCGACTTGGGGGTCGAACTTGTTGCGAACGGCGTCGCGTGGCAGGTGAGAATCGCTGGCATGAAGTTGCGGCCTGCCACACCGCTTGAGACTGATTCATCGGTCGAAGCTGCTGCACTGGCGCAGGCCATTGGGTGGCGCGCATGAGGCGCCCTTCCAACGAATTTTTGCTGCGCACCAGTGAGGTGATTGAGTGACCCGCCGCTTCGGCCTGTTCCCCAAGTACACGCTGCTCATCATCGCCTTGGTGGGCTCGCTGCTGGTGGCCAGCGGGGCGGTGGGTTTGTATTTCTCGTACCACGAGAACCAAGACAGTCTGGTGGCCCTGCAGTTCGAAAAAGCCCAGGCCGCGGCCACGCGCATTGAGCAGTATGTTTTGGACATCGAACAACAGGTGAGCTGGACTGCGCTGCCAGGCATGGATGCCAGCGCCGACCCCGCCGAGCTGCGCCGCATTGATTACCTCAAATTGCTGCGCCAAGCGCCCGCCATCACCGAAGTGGCCTGGATCGACGGCAAGGGCGTTGAGCAACTGCGCGTGTCGCGCCTGGCGATGGATTCGCTGGGCCGTGGCACTGACCATTCCGCCGCGCCCCTGTTCACCGTGCCCATGGCCGGCAAGGTGTTCCACAGCCCGGTGTCGTTTCGCAAAGAAACCGAGCCCTACATGACCGTGGCGCGCCGCGCTGGGCCAGGCGGCGGCGTGACGGCGGTTGACGTGAACCTGAAGTTCGTGTGGGAAGTGGTGTCGCGCATCAAGATCGGCGAGGCCGGCCTGGCCTATGTGGTCGACGACAAAGGCGCGCTCATCGCCCACCCCGACATCAGCCTGGTCCTGAAGAAAACCGATCTGTCCAAGCTGCCGCAGGTGGCGGTGGCCATCGGCGCGAAGGCGCAGCGCGCGGCGGGTGATGCTGACATGGTGGAGAAGGCGCGCAACGCCCGCGGCGAGCGCGTGCTGGCCGCGCATGCCGCCATTCCCACTCTGGGCTGGACGGTGTTTGTCGAGTCGCCCCGCTCCGAAGCCTTTGCGCCCCTGTACGACACCCTGGCCCGCATGGCCCTGGTGCTGGCGGCGGGCCTGGGCCTGTCGGTGGTGGCCAGCTTCTACCTGGCACGCACGCTGGTGCGGCCGATCCGCGCCATTCAAGACGGCGCCGAGCGCGTGGCCGAGGGTGATTTGAATCACCACATCGAAGTGAAGAGTGGTGACGAGCTGGAGGTGCTGGCGGGCCAGTTCAACCGCATGAGCGAGGAGCTGAAGGCCTCGTACAGCGGGCTGGAACGCAAGGTGGACGAGCGCACGGCGGAGTTGCAGGAGTCGCTCGACTATCAAACCGCCAGCAGCGAGGTGCTCAAGGTCATCAGCCAATCGCCGGGCAGTGTGCTGCCGGTGTTCGAGACCATTCTCGACAGTGCGAAACGCTTGTTCGGCGCCTCGATGGCCGCGGTGTTTCGCTATGACGGGCGCACCGTTGAACTGGTGGCCACGCGCAACTGGACGCCGCAGGCCCACGAAGACGCCAAGCGCCACTACCCCGGGCCGGTGAACCCGACCATGGCCACCGGGCGGGCGATCGCGTCGCGCGCGGTGGTCAACGAGCCCGATGCCTGGGCCAACACCCGGTACGACAAAGCGACTGCGGCCGCGGGCGGGTGGCGGCGCTTGCTGGCCGCGCCGCTGCTGAAAGATGGCGAGCCCATCGGCGTCATCACCGTGGCCTGGCCCGAACCGGGTGACACGCCGCTGCGCCAACAGGATCTGGTGCGAACCTTTGCCGACCAGGCGGTGATCGCGATCGAAAACGTCCGCCTGTTTAACGAAACGAATGAGGCGCTCGAACGCCAGACCACCACCGCCGAGGTGTTGCGCGTGATCAGCGCCTCACCCGGCGACACGGCGCCGGTGTTCCAGGCCATCGTGCAGGCGTGCCAACGCTTGTTTGCCGGCCGCGCCGTGGCGGTGACGGTGGCGCGCGGCGACATGATCGAAACCACCGCCTTCGCCACCGACGGCACGCCGGGCCTGCGCCAAGGCGGCTTTTTGGTGCCCTGGCCGCTGGACACGGGCAGCGCGGCCGGCGCGGCGCTGCTGCAGCGGCGCATCATCAACGTGGCCGACACCGAGCAGGGCGCGCAAGAATTCCCGCGCATGCGCGAACTGGCCATGGCCCTGGGCTACCGCTCGGGCCTGTTCGTGCCCATGGTGCGCGACGGTGTGGCGCATGCCGTGCTGGCCGTGTTGCGGGCCACGACGGGCGCCTTCACCGAAAAGGAAGTGGCCTTGGCCACCACCTTTGCCGACCAGGCCGTGATTGCACTGGAGAACGCGCGCCTGTTCAACGACCTGCAAGACAAGACGCGCCAGCTTGAAGCCGCCAACCGCCACAAGAGCGAGTTCCTGGCCAACATGAGCCACGAGCTGCGCACGCCGCTGAATGCCATCATCGGTTTCAGCGAGGTGCTCACCGAGCAGATGTTCGGCGAAGTCAACGCCAAGCAGATGGAGTACCTGCAAGATATTCATTCATCGGGCCACCACTTGCTCAGCCTGATCAATGATGTGCTGGATCTTTCCAAGATCGAAGCCGGCCGCATGGAGCTCGACCTGAGCTGCTTCGACCTGGGCCAATTGCTGGAGCATTCCACCATGCTGGTGCGCGAACGTGCGCAGCGCCATGGCTTGTCGTTAACGTTGGAGGTGAGCGACGAGCTGGCCGAGTGGGTGGGCGATGCGCGCAAGATCAAGCAAGCGGTGGTGAACCTGTTGAGCAACGCGGTGAAGTTCACGCCCAACGGCGGGCGCGTCACGTTGCGCGCCCGCTTGCTCGGCGAATGGCAGGGCCAGGGCGGGGCGTTTGCGCAGGTGTCGGTGCAAGACACCGGCGTGGGCATTGCCGCCGCAGACCAGGCGCTGGTGTTCGAGGAATTCCGCCAGGCCGGCGGCGACGTGCTGCGCAAGAGCGAAGGGACCGGCCTGGGCCTGGCACTGGTGAAACGTTTCGTTGAACTGCACGGCGGCAGCGTCACGTTGCAAAGTGCGCCGGGCCAAGGCTCCACGTTCAGCTTCGTGCTGCCGCAACATGAGTTGAAGGCCATCCAATGAGCAGAATTTTGATCGTTGAAGACAACGCCAAAAACATGAAGCTGGTGCGCGACGTGCTTCAGCACCGCGGCCATGAAACGCTGGAGGCTGAAGACGGCGAGACCGGCGTGGCTCTGGCCCTGGCGCAGCGCCCCGAGCTGATCTTGATGGACATTCAGTTGCCGGACATCAGCGGCGTCACCGCGCTGGCACGCATCCGCGAAGACAAGTCGCTCGATGCCGTGCCTTGCCTGGCGGTTTCGGCCTCGGTCATGCCCGACGAGCAGCAACGCATCGTGGCTTCGGGCTTCGACGGCTTCATTGCCAAGCCGATTTCGCTGAAGACGTTTTTGGCGGCCGTGGAACTTGCGCTCAGCAACGGCCGCAAAGCATGACCAAAGCACAGGGCGGACACATCCTCGTCGTTGACGACGTGGAAAAGAACACGCGCTTGCTGGCCGATGTGCTCACCGCCAAGGGCTTTCGCACGCGCACGGCGCTGTCGGGCGAAGCCGCGCTGCAAGACGTGGCGGCACACCCGCCCGACCTGATCTTGCTCGACGTGATGATGCCCGGCCTGAGCGGCTATGACGTCTGCCGCACGCTGCGCGCCGACCCGGCGCATGCGGTGCTGCCCATCGTGCTGGTCACGGCACTCGACCCGGGCACCGAGCGCGTGAAAGGCCTGGAGGCGGGGGCAGACGATTTTTTGAGCAAACCGGTGATTCAAGCGGAACTGCTGGCGCGCGTGCGCTCGCTGTTGCGCATCAAGACGCTGTATGACGAAGTGCAGCGCCAAAAGGCCGAACTGCAAGCGTGGAACCAGTCACTCGAACAGCGCGTGGCCGATGGCGTGCGGCAACTCGAACAAGTGGGCCGGCTGAAGCGCTTTTTTTCGCCACAACTGGCCGACCTGCTGGTTCAAGGTGGCGACGAAATGCTCAAGACGCACCGCCGCGAGATCTGCGTCGTGTTCATCGACTTGCGTGGCTTCACCACCTTCACCGAACGGGCTGAACCCGAAGAAGTGATGGAGCTGCTGCACAGCTATCACCAGGCCATGGGTCAGATCGTGGTGGCGCACAGCGGCACGCTGGAACGTTTTGCCGGCGACTCGGTGATGGTGTTCTTCAACGACCCCGTGCCAATCGACAAGCCCGCTGAAGCCGCGGTGCGCATGGCCTTGCAGATGCAGCAGGCCTTCGTGCCTCTGGCCCAGGCGTGGGCCAAGCGTGGCTTCGACCTCGCCCTGGGTTGCGGCATTGCCCAGGGCTACGCCACGCTGGGCGCTATCGGCTTTGAGGGCCGCTGGGACTATGCCGCCATCGGCAACGTCACCAACATGGCCGCGCGCCTGTGCGGCGAGGCGGCCGGCGGCCAAGTGCTGGTCGACCGCAAGGCCATGGCCCATGTTGAAGACTTGGTGCAGGCCGAGCCGGTGGGCCCGCTGGTGCTGAAGGGCCTGGCGCAACCGGTGATGGCGTTTGGCGTGTCAGCGCTCAAACCTGCGGGCCCATGAAAGCCGACATGCAAATGAGCAGCGTCATGACAACCGAGCGTTCTTCGGCCGATGCGGTGCTGCGCAGCCCGCTGCGCCGCGGCCTCGCCCTGTGTGCCTTGGCTTGGCCGGCCCTGCCAGTGGCTGCGCAACAGCCAGGCCGCCACTATCGGCTGGGCTGGCTGAGCAGCACCGAACGGAACGAGCCCTATGCCGTGGCCATGGTGCAGCGCCTGCGCGAACTGGGCTTTGTGGAAGGCACCAACTTGAGCATCGAGTTCCGGCTCGGCCCGGCGCGCGAAGTCGACTTCCAGCGCATGGCGGCCGAGCTGGGCCGGTTGAACTGCGACGCGGTGTTTGCTTCGGGCCATCAGATCGGTTTGCGCGCCGCGCTGCATGGCACGCAGCGCATCCCCATCATCACCGTGGCCAACGACATCGACCCCGTGGCCGCCGGTTTTGTGGCCAGCCTGGCGCGGCCCGGCGGGCGCATCACCGGGGTGTCGCAGCTGATGAGTGAGTTGCCCGGCAAGCGCCTTGAAGTGGTGCGCGAGCTGCTGCCGCGGGCGCGGCGCGTGGCCGTGCTGGCCGATGCGGTGACCAAGCCGCAGTTGCAGGTGACGCGCATGGCCGCGGCCAAGCTCGGCTTCGAGCTCGTGGTGCATGAATTCGATGCCCCACCTTATGACCTGCCCGCCGCCTTTGGCCGCTTCAATCGGGCGGGCGCTGAAGTGATGGTGTCGCTGGCCTCGGCTTTCTTCGCCGTGCAGCGCAAGGCCATCGTTGCACTGGCCACCCAACACCGCTTGCCGGCCATCTTCCCGAACGCGGTGTGGGCAGACGTGGGTGGCTTGATGTCGTACGGGCCAAATTTCTCGGTGTCGTACCAGCGTGCCGCGGAGATTCTGGCCAAGGTCTTCAACGGCGCCGACCCCGCGCTGCTGCCGATGGAGCAGCCCCAGGTGATTGAAACGGTGCTCAACCTTGGCGTTGCCAAGCGCATGGGTGTGGCCATTCCGCAGGCCATCGCGCTGCGTGCGGATCGGGTGGTTGAGTGATGGCGGCCCTGCGGCGCCCGGCGCGGGCAAGCTCTTAACCCTTCAAAGGCAGCGCAATGAAATGTTTCTTGGCCGGCTCCCGCTTCTTCGGCGCCTCGGTGTTGCAGGCGCTGCAGCAGGAGCCGGGCATTGAATTCGCCGGCGTGGTGGTGCCCGCGGCCGATGACCGCCTGGCCCTGGCCGCGCACGCCCTGGGCGTGCCGGTGCATGTGCTGGCCAACCCGAAGTTGGTGCCGGGCGAGGCCGTGCCCGAAGGCACTGAGCTGATCATCGCCGCGCACACGCACGCCAGGGTGAGCAATGAAGCGCTGCAACGTTCCAGATTAGGCGGCGTGGGCTACCACCCTTCGCTGCTGCCGCGCCACCGCGGCATTGCGGCGGTGGAGTGG
>JAYUHT010000067.1:0-7121 GCA_043766725.1 Burkholderiales bacterium
GTGCCCGATGCGCGCCACATGGCCATTGCGCCGTCCACCAACATGCTGTTCGTGGGCACGCGCAAGACCACCGTGTGGGCCGTGACCAACCGCAACTCCGGCGACGTGGCCACCGAAGTGAAGTCGTTCGCGCCTTCCTTGAAGTTCACCAACCCCAACGGCGTGTGCTGGACGAAGGATGGCTTCCTGATCGTGGCCGAGCACAACCGCGTGCTCAACTTCCCCGCCGCCGAGTTCTTCTATGAAGGCCCCGATGTGGCGGTGATTGAAGTGGCCGGCCAGGGCAAACTTATTCCTGAAGAGGAAGAGTCGTACAACCACGGCGCGCGCACCTGCCGCATCGGGCCCGATGGCCAGCTTTACATCACCCTGGGCCAGCCGCACAACGTGCAGCCGCGCGACAAGATCGACCTGTACAACAAGACCGGCATCGGCGGCATCGTGCGCATGAACCCGTTTGACGGCAGCAAGCGCGAAGTCTTTGCTACCGGCGTGCGCAATTCCGTGGGGCAAGACTTCAACCCCAAGGACGGCAGTCTGTGGTTCACCGACAACCAAACCGATGGCATGGGGGACGACATTCCGGCCGGTGAAATCAACCGCGCCACCCGCGCCGGCCAGTTCTTCGGCTACCCTTGGAAGCAGGGCCGCACCCGCATCACCGACCACGGCTACGACAAAGACCCGCTGCCGAACAACATCACCGACCCGCAGGTCTACACGGAGGCGCATGCGGCCGATTTGGGCATGACCTTCTACACCGGCCGCATGTTCCCGGCCAAGTACCAGGGCGGCATCTTCTCGGCGCAACACGGTTCGTGGAACCGCACCAAGCCGATCGGTGCGCGCGTGATGTTTACCAGCCTGAAGGCTGACGGCACGGCCGACAAGACCGAGGTGTTTGCTGATGGCTGGCTCGACGACGCCATCGGCATCTACCGCGGCCGCCCGGTCGATGTGGCGGTGATGAAAGACGGCTCGATGCTGGTGTCCGACGACTACGCCGGCGCGCTGTACCGCATCACCTACAACCCTTGAAGTAACTTGCCGGCTTGGCCGTGAAGGCCGGCCAATGCAGCACGGGCGCAGCCGCAACGCTGCGCCCGTTTTCAATCCACGAGTGAATGCACACCATGAAGACGCTTCAACTGTTTCGTCAACTGCGCACCGCCGGCGTGCTGGTCGCTCTGCTGGCCGCACTGGGCGCGCAGGCCGCCGGCGAGGTGGAGGCCGGCCGCATCAAGGCGCAGGCCTGCACCGTCTGCCACGGTCAGCTCGGCCTGTCGGTCACGCCCGACGCACCCAACCTGGCGGGTCAGCCCGCGATCTACGTGGCTGCGCAGCTGAAGGCTTACCGCAGTGGCAAGCGGGCGCATGAAGTGATGGGCGTGATGGCCAAGCCGCTGAGCGATGACGACATCGCGTTGCTGGCCGCCTGGTACGCCGCAATCAAGGTGGACGTGCAGGCGCCAAAGTAGGCACCCCGACGCGTCTACAGACTCAGCGCCGCCCGAACATCATCTGCCGCGCCAACGCGCTTTTCAGCGGCGCGGCGGCCTGCAAAGCCGCCAGGCCGAGCCCGCGTGCCAGGCCCAGGCCGGGCCACTGCCAGGTGAAGCTGCGCGCCAGGAAGTCGGTGGCCAGGATCATGCCGGCGCGGTCGCCCGCGCGGGCCCAAGACACACGGCGCAAGGCGGCGTCCAGGTCGCTGTGACCACGCAGCGCGGCCACCAGCGCCACGGCGTCGCGCAGCCCAAGGTTCAAGCCCTGGCCGGCCACCGGGTGCAGGGTCTGCGCCGCATTGCCGATACGCACCAAACGCCTGTCCACCAAGCTGGCTTCAGCATTCAGGCCCAGCGCAAAGGCCTTCAACGGCCCGATGGCGGTGATGCGCCCGGCTGATTCATCCAGCACATGGTTCAGCACCACGATGCGCTGTGCGTCGGTCAACTCACGCACCGGGTCGCCGGCGCTTGGCACGCACCACACCAAGGCGGCGCGGGCAGGCGCACCCGGCACACCCGGCAGCGGCAGCAAGGCCAGCGGGCCGTGGCGCGTGAAGCGCTCGATGGCCCGGCCCGCCCTGGCGCCGCTCAGTTCAACATTGCCCACCCAAGCCGTTTGGCCATAGTCGTGGCTGATCGCCTTGCGCGCCTGCTGCGCGAACACGCCACCTTCGGCCACCACGCACAGATCGAATTCCTCGGTCACGCCGGCGTCCAGTTGCACGCGGCCCCGGGTTTGGGTCAGCGCTGCAACAGGGGTGCCGAACGCGCTGCGCAAACGCTGCGGCTCGCTGTGCTGAGCTGCCTGCCAGGCTTGATGCAACGGCGCCAGCAGCTCGCCATGGCGCAGCACGGCACCGAGCATGGGCACGCCTTCTTCACTTGCGCGCAGCCACACTTCAGGGCGCGCCCAACTGGCGTGCAGCGAAGGCGGCGCCTGCGAAACATGCACTTCGTTGATCGCCTGCGCCGCGGCCTGCGGCCAGGCCTTCAGACGCTTCAGCAAGTGCACGCTGCCCAGGGCCAGCGCCAGGGTGCGGCTGTCGGCGCTCAGGTCGGCATCCGCGGCGCGGGCATCGAACAGCGTGAGCTGGGCCTGCGGCAACTGCTGCGCCGCGTGCAAGGCCAGCGCCAGGCCTACCGGGCCGGCACCCACCACGGCCATGCGCAAGGGTTGCGTGCTCATCGCTCAACTTGTTCGTTGCAGGAAGACAACCCGTATTATTCGCCGCCCCTCGTTCACCAAGGACAACGTCATGGCCCTGATGGATTTCATCAAGAAACAGTTCATCGACGTCATCGAATGGACTGAGAGCCAAGACGGCATTCTGGCCTGGCGCTACCCCATGGCCGGCAACGAAATCCAGAACGGCGCGGCGCTCACGGTGCGTGAAAGCCAGCTCGCGTTGTTCGTGAACGAGGGCCAGGTGGCTGACCAGTTCAGCCCCGGCCTGCACAAGCTCACGACCCAGACCCTGCCGGTGCTCACCTACCTGAAGAACTGGGACAAGCTTTTTCAAAGCCCGTTCAAGAGTGATGTCTACTTCTTCAGCACGCGCTTGCAAGTGGATCAGCGCTGGGGCACGCAGCAGCCTGTGACCATTCGCGACAAAGACTTCGGCGCCGTGCGCCTGCGCGCCTTCGGCAACTACACCTACCGCGTGGTCGACCCCAAGCTGTTCCACACGCGGATCAGCGGCACGCGCGACACCTACACCGTGGCTGATCTCGACGGTCAACTGCGCGGCCTCATGCTGCAACACATCAGCGACGCCGTGGCCGGCGCGGGCATCCCGTTCCTCGACCTGGCGGCCAACCAGGTGGCCTTTGCCAAGCGCTTGCAAGAAGCCACCGCGCCGGCCTTTGCCGCGCTGGGCCTGGCGTTGGAGGGTGTGACCCTGCAAAGCGTGTCGCTGCCTGAAGAGCTGCAAAAGGTGCTCGACCAGCGCATCGGCATGGGCATGGTCGGCAACGACATGGGCAAGTTCATGCAGTATCAAACCGCGCAAGCCATTCCCAAGATGACCGAGGGCGGTGGTGGCGGCAGCGGCATTGCCGGTGATGCCATGGGCCTGGGTGCCGGCGTGGCCTTGGGCCAGGTGCTGGCGCAGCAGTTGAACCAGGGCCTGCAAGGGCAGGCTGCGGCGCCGGGCATCAAACCTGATGACGTGCTGGGCCTGCTTGAAAAACTGGGCGAACTGAAGGCCAAGGGCGTGCTCACCGACGACGAATTCAGCGCCAAGAAGGCTGAGCTGCTGAAGAAGCTGAGTTAGGCCGGGCGAGCCTGCCCGCGTGGCCACCGCGCCCCCCGCCCAGCGCACCTGGCGCGCGGCCTGCCCGAACTGCGGCGCGGCGGTCGAGTTCGCCTCGGCCGCCTCCATCAGTGCGGTGTGCAGCTTCTGCCGCAGCACGCTGCTGCGCGACGGCGAGTCGCTGCGCCGCATCGGCGTCAGCGCCGAGTTGTTCGACGACCATTCGCTGCTGCAACTCGGCGTCAGCGGCCGCCACCAGGGCCTGGCCTTCACGTTGGTGGGCAGGCTGCAATACCGCTACGAGGGCGGCACCTGGAACGAATGGCATGCGCTATTCGACAACGGCAAGAGCGGCTGGCTGAGCGAAGACAACGGCGCCTACGTCTTCGCCTTCGACGCCGTGCCCACCGGGGCCTTGCCACGCATCGATGAGTTAAGTGTCGGCCAGCGTTGCCTGGCCGATGGCCGGGCCTGGGACGTGGCGTCGCTGAACGAAGTCACCCTTGCGGCGGCCGAGGGCGAACTGCCCCAGGTTCCGCGCCTGGGCCAGGCCTTCACGGTGGCCGACTTGCGCGGTGCACTCGGCGAAGTGGCCACGCTGGAATTCGGCCAAGGCGCTGGCCAAGAGCCCGGCCCCGGTTGGGCGGTGGGCGCCAGCGTGGCGTTGTTGATGTTGAACCTGAAGGGTCTGCGCGAGTCCAGCGAAAGGACCCTGTCCGGCCGCAGCCTGAATTGCCCCAACTGCGGCAACGCCTTGGTGCCCAGCCTGAGCACGACACAGTCCATCGTCTGCGGCCAGTGCCAGGCACTGGTGGACATCGTGCAAGACGCGGGGGCTGATCTCGCCCATGTGGCGCAAAACAACTCGGGTGCTGCCGGGCTGGAGCCGCAGCTGCGCCTGGGCCGCAGCGGCCGGCTGGCCCTGGGGGCGGGCGAGCCGTTGCCGTGGCAAGTGGTGGGTTACCTGGAACGTTGCAATCTTCCCGCTGGCGTTGAAGATGACACCGAGTTCTGGCGCGAGTACCTGCTCTACAACGCCACCGAGGGCTTCGTCTTCCTGGTCGATGCGCAAGACGGCTGGAGCTGGATGCGGCCACTCACCGGTGCGCCCGAACAGCGCGGCAGCCAGGCCGTGTGGCTGGGCGACACCTTCACCCGCCATGAAGGCTACCTCGCCAAGACCACCTGGGTGCTGGGCGAGTTCTACTGGCGCGTGAAGGTGGGCGAAGTGCTGCGCGTGGGCGACTTTCGCGGCATCGGCCCGGCGCGCCACAAGCGGCTGTCGCGCGAACAGGCAACGAATGAAGTCACCTGGTCACTGGGCCAGACCCTGAACGCGGCCGAGGTGGCCGATGCCTTCAACATTCCACCGGCCGAGCGCGCGGCGCTGCAGCGCGACGCCGCGCCCGTGGGCGAATTGTTCAGCGCCGGCAGTGGCAGCGCCGTGGGCAAGGGCGTGTTCGTTTTCGTCGTGCTGGTGGTGCTGGTCATCCTGCTGGCCCAATGCGGCCGCGACGATTGCGATCAAGTGCGCACCACCTTCGGCGCGGCCAGCAGTGAATACCAGCAATGTGTGCGCAGTGGTGGTGGCGGCGTGCGCAGCGGCGGCGGCTCGTTCGGCGGTTTTTCAAGCGGCGGCGGGCACAAGTAGGCCGCCTTCAATCCAAACAACAGGAGCACTCAACATGATGGGAATGGAATGGTTCAGGCCGGGCGTGATCTTCGGCTCGATCTTGTATGCCCTGATCGGCGTGCTGATCTTCTGGGTCTGCTTCGTCATCATCGACAAGTTCACGCCCTACAAGCTGTGGGACGAGATCGTCGAAAAGCAGAACTTGGCCCTGGGCGTGGTGGTGGGGGCGTTGTGCATTGCCATTGGGCTGATCGTGTCTGCCGCGATCCATTGAATTGACTGCGCCAACACAAGAGGCAGCCCACACGCCAGTCAGCGTTGCCGAGGTGGCGCTGCTGGCCTCGGTGTTCGTCATCGCAGCCTGCGGGCTGGTGTACGAACTCTGCGCCGGTGCACTGGCCAGCTATCTGCTGGGCGACTCGGTGTTGCAGTTCTCCACCATCATCGGCGCCTACCTGTTCGCCATGGGCGTGGGTTCCTGGGCCAGCCGGTTTGTCGAACGCCAACTGGTGGCGCAGTTCCTGCGCATTGAGCTGTTGGTCGGCCTGATCGGAGGGCTGATGCCGGCCGCACTGTTCAGCGCGCACAGCCTGCTGCCGGCGGCCGCGGGTGGGGCGTTTCGGGTGTTGCTGTACGCGCTGGTCGGGCTGGTGGGCGTGCTGGTGGGGCTGGAGATTCCGCTGGTGATGCGCATCCTCAAGCGCCACTTCAGCCAGCGCTATGCGCTCAAGGAACTGGTGTCGCAGGTGCTCACGTTCGATTACCTCGGCGCCTTGCTGGTGGCGGTGGCGTTCCCGCTGCTGTTCGTGCCGCAGCTCGGCCTGGTGCGCACCGGCATCTTCTTCGGCCTGCTCAACACCGCGGTGGCGGTGTGGGCGCTGTGGCTGTTTCGGCCTGAGCTGCGGCGCTGGCGCGCGCATGCCGCGGCGTGCGCCGTGGTGGCCGCCCTGCTCAGCGCGGCCATGCTCGGGGCCGATGGTTTGACAACCTGGGCCGAAGACCGTTTTTATGGCGACGCCGTGGTGCTGCGCGAAACCAGCCCCTACCAGCGCGTGGTGGTGACCAACGGGCCTGCCGGCACGCGCCTGTTCCTGAACGGCAACCTGCAATTCCATTCGCGCGACGAATACCGTTACCACGAGGCCTTGGTTCACCCCGCCCTGGCCGCCCACGGTGCGGCCAAGCGCGTGCTGGTGCTGGGCGGTGGTGACGGCATGGCTGTGCGCGAGGTGCTCAAGTACCCGGGCGTGGAACACATCACCCTGGTCGAGCTGGACCCGCACATGACGCGGCTGTTCAGCCAGCACGAATTGCTGCGGCGGCTGAACGGCGACGCGCTGCGTTCGCCGCGCCTGCGCATCGTCAACGAAGACGCCTTCACCTGGCTGGAGCGCAACACCGAGCACTTCGATGTCATCGTGGTTGACTTCCCCGACCCCACCAACTTTGCGCTGGGCAAGCTGTACACGCTGAGCTTCTACCAGCGCGTGGATCAACACCTGGCCGCGGGCGGCTACCTGGTGGTGCAGACCACCTCACCGCTGATCGCGCGCCAGAGTTTCTGGACCGTGGCGGCCACGCTCGAAGCCGCGGGCTTGGCCACCACGCCCTACCACGCCCATGTGCCCAGCTTCGGCGAATGGGGCTTCATCATCGCGGCGCGCCGGCCCTGGCGCATGCCGCAGGCGCTGCCCGAAGGCTTGCGCTTCCTCACGCTGGCGGGCTTGCCGG
>JAYUHT010000068.1:0-2668 GCA_043766725.1 Burkholderiales bacterium
TGAACTCGCGACCCAGCACATCGGCCAGTCTTTGCTCGGCGCTGCCGGCGCGCCATTGCTCGACCAGCCTGCCTTCATGCCACACCGCAAAGCCCACGTCGGGCCGCGCCAGCGCGTGGCGCCGCACGGCTTCAACGCAATGCGCGAGTTCGGTGGCATCGGTTTTCAAGAACTTGCGCCGCGCCGGGGTGCTGAAGAACAGCTCGCGCACCTCCACCGTGGTGCCCACGGCGCGCGCCGCGGGTTGCAACTCGCCGCTGTGCGCGTCGAGCCGCGTGGCGTGGGCGTCTTGCGCGGTGCGGCTGGTGAGCGCGAGTTCGGCCACCGAGGCCGTGGCCGCCAGCGCCTCACCGCGAAAACCCATCGTGGCCACCTGCTCCAGTTCGGCCAGGTTGCCGATCTTGCTGGTGGCGTGGCGCTTCAGCGCCAGGGCCAGTTCGCCGCTGGGGATGCCGCAACCATCGTCTTCCACCACGATGGCGCGCACGCCACCGGCTTGCAGGCGCAACGTGATTTGGGTGGCGCCGGCATCGAGCGCGTTGTCCACCAACTCTCGCACCACGGAAGCCGGCCGCTCGATGACCTCGCCCGCGGCGATCTGGCTCACCAGTTCGTCGGGCAGTTCACGGATCGGCCGGCGAAGTGGCGGGGCATGCACGGCATTCATCGCCCGCATTGTAGAAAGCACGCCCGCTTATCCTTCGCCCATGTACGCCAAAGCCCTGGGCCTGAAGCACGAGCCGTTCTCGATCGCGCCCGACCCGCGCTACCTCTTCATGAGCGAGCGCCACCGCGAGGCCCTGGCCCATTTGCTGTATGGCATCAAGGGCGGCGGCGGCTTCGTGCTGCTCACGGGGGAAATCGGCGCCGGCAAGACCACGGTGTGCCGCTGCTTTCTGGAGCAGGTGCCGAAGAAGTGCAATGTGGCCTACATCTTCAACCCCAAGCTCACGGCCGACGAGTTGGTGGAATCGGTGTGCACCGAATTCGGCGTGCAGGTGGAGCCGGGCGCCACGGGCAAGGCGCGGGTCGATGCGCTGAACGAATTCTTGCTGCGCACCCATGCCGTGGGGCAGAACAACCTGTTGATCATCGACGAGGCGCAAAACCTGGCGCTCGATGTGCTGGAACAGTTGCGCCTGCTCACCAACCTGGAAACGCGCGAACGCAAGTTGCTGCAGATCGTGCTCATCGGCCAACCCGAGTTGCGCGACATGCTGGCTAAAGAGCAGATGGAGCAGCTTGCCCAACGCGTGATTGCGCGCTACCACCTGGGCGCGCTGAGCGAAGACGAGATGCGCCACTACATCCGCCACCGGCTGGAAGTGGCAGGCTGGGGCGGGCCGCTGCCCTTCGAGCGTGCGGCACTGGCGCGCATCTTCAAGCTTTCGCGCGGCGTGCCGCGGCGCATCAACCTGTTGTGCGACCGCGCCTTGCTCGGTGCCTACAGCCAGGGCAAACGCCGCGCCGACGACAAGATGGTGGTGCAGGCCGGCAACGAAGTCTTTGGTGCCGACCGCCGCGCTGCGCGCCGCCAGGCCTTGGCCCAGCACGCGCCCATGCTCGCCCTGGGCGCAGCCGGCCTGGCCCTGGCCTTGGGCGTGGCGTATTGGGTCGGCGGGCTGGGAAGCGCGGTGCAGGCCGTGCCGGTGGCGATTGCGGCCAGTGCGGCCAGTGGCGCCGGCGGCGTGGCGGCGGCTGCGAGCGGGCCTGCCTCACCGCGCCCGGCCGCATCCGCCGTGGCTGCCACGCCTGCCACCGGTACCCCAGCGCCGCCGGCCTTGATCGACCAAGCCGAGCTGCGCGCCAACCTGGCCCGCAACGGCCTGGCCGAGCGCGCGGCGTGGCAGGGCCTGGCCGGCCGCTGGGGCCAGCCGAGCACCGCCACAGACTCCTGCGCCGACTTGCTCAGCGCAAACGTGCGCTGCCAAAAGCTCAACCTCAACTTCGGCCAACTGCGCCAGCTCGACCGCCCGGCCGCGCTGCTGCTGCAAGGCGAAGGCGTGAGCGGCTATGCCTTGCTGCAAGGCTTGTCAGCCCAGGGCGCGACGCTGCGCCTGGGTGAGCAGACGCTGAAGCTGCCGCTGGTGCAACTGGCCGCCTGGTGGCGCGGCGAGGCGCTGACGCTGTGGCGCTCCCCTGAAGGCTATGCCGGCTCGATGACCAACGGCGCCCGCGGCCCGGCCGTGAAGTGGCTGGCCGCGCGCCTGGCCCAGGCCAACCAGGACGGCGGCGCGCTTGAGCCGCCGGTCTTTGACGACGCCCTGAAGGCACGGGTGCAGGTCTTCCAGCGCCTGCACGGCCTGGCCAGCGATGGTGTGGCCGGCCCGACCACGCTGATGCAGTTGAACCGCGCCACGAGCGTGGACGAACCGCGTTTGTTGATGAACTGAAGCGAACAGAAGCCCCCCGCCATGTCGTACATCCTCGAAGCCCTCAAGCGCGCTGACCGCGAGCGCGCGCAAGGCCATGTACCGGGCCTGCACAGCCAGCAAGCGTCGTACCTCGAAGCTCCGGCCGACGACGAGCCGCGTGTTTCGCCGGCCCTGGGCTGGGTGCTCGGTGGCGCCACGCTGGCCGGGCTGGGCGCCGACGAGGTCGAGGACATCCTGCTGGTGATCCAGCGCCTTCCCGCCGCCGGCACCACCGTCGTCATCATCGAGCACAC
>JAYUHT010000069.1:0-2662 GCA_043766725.1 Burkholderiales bacterium
CCCGTGCTGGTGCACGGCGCCACCATGCCTGCAGCAGAAGCCCTGCCCGAGGCCTTGCGCGCCTTGGCCCGGCGCCAGGCCATCACGCTGAGCGACCAGCGTTGGAGCAGCGACCTGCGCGAATTGAACCAGCTTCTTGCCCCACAAGATGGCGGCCCGTCCACGCCGCATAGCGCCGCGCCGGCACCGGCGTCGCAGCTGTCAAGCCGCAGCACCTGGCTGGCCACGGCAGCGTTGGCAACCGTGGCCGCGGCAGGGCTGGCTGCCTGGCTGCTGTTCAAGCCAGCCAGCCCGCAGAGCGACAGCGGTGTCAATGCAGCGCGGGTGCAGGCCGGCCAGCCCGCCGCAACAGGCAAGCCAGGCAAGCCAGGCAAGGCAGAGGCCTCGCCAGCGGCCACAGGCAAAGCAGGCACGGCACCGCTACGCTTCGCGGTAACGCTACCGCCGCTCAGCGAAGTGCGCTTTCACACCAATCGGGCCCAGGTCGTCTTCACCCTCCTGGCCATTCGCCAAGAGCCCCTTGCCAACGACAAGCAAGCGCTCAGCTTCCTGGTGCGCATGCTCAGCCGTGGCCCGGCCGATGAAGTCTTCAGCAGCGATCAATTCCGCCTCGTGGTCGGCGAGCAGCTCATCGCCCCGCTGGACTTTCTGAACAGCATCACCAATGCCATGGAAGCCAAAGACACCGTCTTGCGTTTCGTGGCACCGGCCGGCCTGAGCGCTGCGGCGCTGGAAGTGCGCGTCAATGCTGAAAGCACGCGCATCCCCGTCGCGCTGCAAGCGCGCTCACAGATCGCCAATGACCCGGCGCTCGATGACTTCGGCCGCCCCCGGCCGGCGCGGGTGGTGGACATGTTCAAGAGCCTGCCCCTCGAGCTGGCCGCCGGCCAGCGGGTGGCGCTGGGCCCGGTGGGCTACCAGCTTGTGGCCGCGGTGATCGAACGCGAAACGGTGGAAAAGGCCTCGCTCAACGTGACGGTGCGCTGCACCGTGCCCTTGGGCGGCGCGGCGGTGAGCTTCGGCTCAGACAGCGTGCGCTTGTGGCTCGATGGTGTGCCACGCGCGGCGGTTAATTTTGTCAACGAAGCCGTCAGCGCCGGCCACAGCAAGGAAGCCCGCTTCGTCTTCGACCTGCTGGCCATGCCGCAAAGCATGGAACTCAGCCTGCGCAACAGCAGCGAGAGCAGCAAGTTCGCCTTGCCGCTCGACGCACTGCCCCGGCGCTGAAGCAAGGTCACTTCAAACGTTACTGTGCGCAGGCCTTACACCTACAGGCAACAGCATGAAGACCCAGTACTACACCGCCAGCAGCCTGGATGGCTTCATTGCCACCGAAGACGATGCGCTGGATTGGCTGTTCCAGCTTGGCAACATCAATGACACCGGCTACCCCGAATTCATCCGCACGGTGGGTGCGCTGGCAATGGGTGCCAGCACCTACCAGTGGATGCTCGATCACCTCATCCACCCGAGCCAAGGGCCCGGCGCGCCGTGGCCGTATGCGCAACCCACCTGGGTGTTCACGCACCGCAGCCTGCCCGCAGTGGCAGGTGCCGACATTCGCTTCGTGAAAGACGCCGTGGCGCCGGTGCACCAGGCCATGGCCGCCGCCGCGCCAGGCCGCAACCTGTGGCTGGTGGGCGGCGGCGATTTGGTGGGCCAGTTCCACGATGCCGGCTTGCTCGATGAGCTGATCGTTCAAGTCTGCTCGGTCACCCTGGCGCGCGGCAAACCGCTCTTGCCCAGGCGCATTGCGTTTCCGCCCCTGCAATTGGTCAGCGCGCGGGCCATCGGAACGGGCTTTGCGGAACTGCGCTACAGCGTGCCGCGCGTCAAAATGCCCACCACCCCCCACTGACCCAGGAAGGTTTCGCCATGCTGAAGTTCTACTACTCGCTTGCCCCCAACCCCATGAAAGTGGCGCTGTTTCTGGAAGAGGCCGGCCAGCCCTACGAGGCCATTGCGGTGGACACGCGCAAGGGCGAGCAGCATGCAGCCGCCTTCACCGCGCTGAACCCGAACGCCAAGGTGCCGGTCGTGGTGGATGGTGAGACCACCGTGTTCGACAGCAGCGCGATCCTGTTGTACCTGGCGGAAAAGACCGGCCAGTTCCTGCCCGCGCCCGAAGACCGCGGCGCCATGCTCAGTTGGTTGATGTTCACCGCCTCGGGCATCGGCCCCTTCACCGGGCAGAGCGTGCACTTCAAACACTATGCGCCCGAGCCCATTGCCTACGCCATCAACCGCTACGACTTCGAAGCCTGGCGGCACTGGAACCTGCTCAACAGCCACCTGGCGAACCGGCCGTGGATGGTGAGCGGGCGCTACACGCTGCTGGACATGGCCGTGTGGGGCTGGGCCCGCGCGGTGCCCTTTGCCCTGGGCACCGACGCCTGGGAAAAGCTGCCTCATGTGAAACGTTTGTTCCATGCCGTGAACGAACGCCCGGCGGCCGTGCGTGTGGCCGCGCTGAAGGATCGCCACGCCTTCAAGACCGAGATGGACGACGTGGCGCGGCGCGCCATGTTTCCGCACCTCGAGCGCCTGAAAGCTTGACGGAGGTGCGCGCGGCGTCAATCCGCCAGGCGCGCCGCACCCAAGCGCCGCGGCAGTTCCGCCTGCGCCATCAGCTCGCTGAACCACACGCGGTAGCCGGCGGCGC